>JAIDKP010000310.1 GCA_029051445.1 Muribaculaceae bacterium
ATGGTATAGTCGGTTATGGCGGCGAGGTTTTTCTCGATTTTTTCCATCTCGGCTTTTATCGCCGCAATCGCAGCTTCGGCTTTCTCGGAATTGAACCGCAGGATACGCGCCATCTTGATTTCCATGAGCCTCTGGAGGTCGTCGGGTGTGACCGGACGTATCAGGATTTCCCTGAATGGCTCGAGCCGTTTCAGGATATGTGCATCGGCATGCTTCTGTGTCGGCGCCTGCTCAAATTCCGGGTCCTTGTATATGCGCTCCTCGATGAAGATGCGCTCCAGGGATGCGAAGTGAAGTTGTGATGTGAGTTCGTCGAGGCGTATCTGCAATTCTCGTGCGAGCAAGTCCCGTGTGCGGTTCACGCTGTGTCGCAGAACATCGCTTACAGACAGGAAGTGTGGTTTGCGCTCTGATATGACACAACAGTTCGGGGAGACGGAAACCTCGCAGTCGGTGAACGCATAGAGTGCGTCTATTGTCTTGTCGGATGACGTGCCGGGCTGCAGGTGTACAAGTATGCGTGCCTCCTGTGCCGTGTTGTCGTCGACCTTCCGTATTTTGATTTTTCCTTTTTCGAACGCTTTGAGTATCGAGTCGATGATTGTTCCGGTGGTTTTTCCGAACGGTATCTCGGTAATCGCAAGTGTCTTGCTGTCGATTTTCTCAATTTTTGCGCGAATCTTGACAGCTCCTCCGCGTTGTCCGTCGTTGTAACGGGATACATCGAGAAGTCCACCGGTGGGGAAGTCGGGATAGAGTGTGAACGGCTGTTCGCGCAGATGGGCTATCGCCGCATCGAGTATCTCGCAGAAGTTGTGCGGTAGAATTTTTGAAGACAGACCAACAGCTATTCCCTCGACTCCCTGAAATAGCAGGAGCGGGAATTTTGACGGGAGTACTACCGGCTCTTTCTTGCGTCCGTCGTAGCTCGGTGTCCACTCGGTGACTTTTGGGCTGAAAAGGGTCTCAAGCGCAAATGTTGACAATCGCGCCTCGATGTAACGTCCGGCGGCAGCCGATGCTCCGGTCAGGATGTTTCCCCAGTTTCCCTGTGTGTCTACCAGCAGTTCTTTTTGCCCGAGTGCGACAAGTGCGTCGTTAATTGACGCATCGCCGTGCGGGTGATACTGCATTGTGTTTCCGACAATGTTTGCGACTTTGTTGAATCGTCCGTCGTCAAGTGTCTGCATAGAGTGCAGTATACGCCTCTGTACGGGTTTCAGTCCGTCGTCGAGGTGCGGCACGGCACGCTCAAGTATGACATAGGATGCGTAGTCGAGGTACCAGCTGCGAAACATGCCGCGCAGATGTCCTGAGTCGGGCAAGGCAGACTGGTGTGCAACGCCCGGGGTGTTGTCCTGAGCAATCGTTGAAAAGTCGTCGGATATATTGTCGGTCATAGTCTGACAAATTTACAAAAAATTGAGGAAAAGATAAAAAGAGGCTTTTTGAAGTAAATCTCTTCTTTGAATGTGGCCCGGTCTTGAAAAAAAACATGACGGCAAATGGCCATTTTCTCCTTTGACATGGTATATAAAAAAGTTATCTTTGCGAAAACAAATCGGAAAAACTGATATGGATCTTTTTGAGAAGGTGTCGGAAGACATCAAGGCAGCCATGAAGGCAAAGGACCGCCAGCGTCTGGACGCACTGCGCGGCATAAAGAAGGAGTTTATCGAAGGAAAGACCGCTCCCGGAGCAGACGGAACTCTGACAGATGACGCTGCCATGAAGATACTTGTGAAAATGGCCAAACAGCGCCGCGAAAGTGCTGAGATATATAAATCCCAGAACCGTGAGGAGCTTGCCGCCGAGGAACTTGCCCAGGCCGCAGTCATAGACGAATATCTACCCAAACCGCTTACTGCTGAGGAACTTGAAGCTGCATTGCGTGAGATTATCGCTGAAACCGGTGCAACAAGCGCCAAGGAGATGGGCAAGGTGATGGGTGTGGCATCCAAGAAGCTTGCCGGCCGTGCTGACGGTCGCGCTATCTCCGCCAAGGTGAAGGAACTTCTCGGGTAGTATCGCCTGTAGTAAAAAACGTGCCCCGGTCAGTGATAAAGAATCTCAAATGGCAGAGGCGCAAAATTTTGCCAGAATAACAGCGGGGGATGGGAACAATAAATTTAAAACAGAAATAAAGTGCTTACACTTCAACAAATAAAAGAGAATCCGGAGCGGGTTATCGCCCGTCTTGCGGTGAAGGGCTTTGACGGGAAAGAGCCTATCGAGAGTGTGATTTCGCTTGACAACAAGAGAAGATCACTTCAGTTGCAGAGCGATACATTGTCGGCAGAACTCAACAAGCTCGCTTCGTCGATCGGCGGCCTGATGAAGGCCGGCCAGAAGGCAGAAGCCGAGGAGGCTAAAGCCAAGGTTGCCGAGATCAAGGATAAGCAGAAGACTTTTGCCGAAGAACTTGCACAGACCGAGGCTGAGATAAGGGAGATGCTTCTGAGTGTCCCCAATGTGCCTTACGAGGGTGTGCCCGAAGGAAAGAGCGCGGCCGACAATGTTGTGGAAAAGACCGGCGGCCCGATGCCAGATCTTGGCGAGAACGCTCTGCCTCACTGGGATCTTGCAAAAAAATACAATATCATAGATTTTGATCTCGGCGTGAAGATAACCGGTGCCGGTTTCCCGGTTTATATCGGGAAGGGTGCCCGTCTGCAACGCGCTCTAATCCAGTTTTTCCTTGACGAGGCCGGCAAGTCGGGCTATACCGAGATCCAGCCCCCTTATGTTGTGAACGAGGCTTCGGGTATAGGTACCGGACAGCTGCCCGACAAGGAGGGTCAGATGTATCACTGCCAGCTTGACAATCTGTATCTGATACCGACTGCAGAGGTACCTGTGACTAATCTGTACCGCGACGTGATTCTGACGGCCGACAAGCTTCCGATCAAGAATTGCGCATATTCGGCCTGCTTCCGCCGTGAGGCCGGCAGCTACGGCAAGGATGTGCGCGGCCTGAACCGACTGCATCAGTTTGACAAGGTTGAGATCGTGCGTATAGAGAAGCCTGAGAACTCATATGCCGCTCTTGAGGAGATGAAGGATCATGTGCAGGGACTTCTCGATAAGCTTGGCCTTCCCTGGCATATACTGCGTCTGTGTGGCGGTGACATGAGTTTCACGTCGGCTATCACTTTTGATTTCGAGGTTTTCTCGGCCGCACAGAAGCGCTGGCTTGAGGTATCGTCGGTCTCGAACTTCGAGACTTATCAGGCCAACCGTCTGAAATGCCGTTATCGTGGCGAGGACAAGAAGACTCATCTCTGCCACACTCTTAACGGGTCGGCTCTTGCTTTGCCGCGCATCATGGCCGCTCTTCTTGAGAACAATCAGACTCCTAACGGTATCGTAGTGCCTGAGGTGCTCCGCCGATACACCGGATTTGACATAATCGATTGAGAGCTTGTTTAAGATAAAGAATCAGAGGAAATGACGCTCCGGGTGTAATCAGCCCGGAGTGGTCTCCCGGAAATATCAATAAAAAGCGACAGGGTGCTGTGAATAAAGTACTGGTATTTAAATTCCGTGAGTTTACGGACGTCGTCATGACGCTTCCGGTGCTTTACAGTGCCTGTCTTTGTCATAAATCGCATGAGTTTGTGCTTGTGACGAAGGAGTCGCTTGTGGATCTTTTTGTGAATCCACCCTCCAATCTGAAGGTGACTTCTGTCGACAGGAGCCGTTATCAGGGGCTCAACGGGGCTCTGCGTCTGTGGAAGTATATGAAACGGAAGTATGCTCCGTCGATCGTAGTGGATCTTGATGCTGATTTCACCACTCGTGTTGCGACGATGGCCGCACGTGTCGGCGGAACAAAGACTTCGACCGTGACTCCTCAGCAGCGTCATGCCCGCCAGCTTACGAGGGAAACCAATAAGGTCATGTTGCCTCTGGTCTCGGCAAGAGCCCGCTACAGAGAGGCTTTTTTCAGAGCCGGTCTTCCTGTTCAGGAACGTTTTGAGGGTATCTACGGTCATGACGGTCATGGCGATCCAAGGCTTTTTGAGGCTTTGAGCAGTCCACGCAATGCCGATGAGGTATGGATCGGAATTGCTCCGTTTGCCAAGTATCGCGGCAAGTCTTATCCCAAGGAACTTGTGGAGGAGGTTGTCGCAGCTCTCGGGGCAGATGTCGCAAATGTCAAAATATTTTTATTCGGAGGAGGCGAGGAGGAGCGCCGCATACTTTCGGAGTGGGCCTCCAAGTACAAGTTTGCTGTTTCTCCTGCAGTAGCACGCATGGGCTTTCCTGCCGAGTTGTCTCTGCTGAGCCATCTTGATGTGATGGTCACAATGGATTCCGCGAACATGCATCTTGCCTCGCTTGTGGGAACAAAATGCGTGACGGTGTGGGGCGCGACGCATCCATATTGCGGATACAAGGGGTGGCACCAGAGCGAGTCGATGAATATTTCTCTGCCTATGCCATGCCGACCCTGTTCGCTTTACGGAGACAAGGTTTGTCACAGGGGTGATTATCATTGTCTGACAGCCATAAAACCGCGTGTTGTAACAGATAAGGTCAAGTCTGCGTTAAGTACAGTAAAAAATAACCAAGTTCTAAATTGTTAACAATCATGTATAAAAAGGCCTTATCGGCAATCGTAGTGTCGATGGCTGTGCTTGCCGGAACCGCACAGTCACACCATATCGATGATCCTACAGCGGCAAAGATTATTGAAATCGCATCGAAGGATAATCGTGTGATGGAACATCTTGATATACTTACCGGCCGTTTCGGAGGACGTCTGATCGGTTCGGGAGCTTATGAGGATGCGGCATCGTGGATGATTGACCAATATGGCCGATGGGGTATTTCTGCTCATCTCGAGGAAGCCGGTGAATTGCCTGTGGGCTTTAACCGTGGTCCGTGGTGGGGTCGTCTTCACGCAGGCGGTGACGGAATGGAACTTCATTTCGCGACTCCAAGCTACACGTCGGGTACACACGGCAGACAACGGGGACATGTGATGGCGGAACCTAAGTCTCAGGCGGATTTTGACAGGGTAAAGCATAAGCTGAAGGGGGCATGGGTGCTTCTTGACGGAAACCGTGGCGGTTTTCCGCTTGACAAGACAGCTGCAGGTGACTCGGCGAGGTCGGCAGTCAAAGCAAAGAATGACTCGATAAGCAAGGAGAATTCGCGTCTGAGCCGTGAGGCCTGGGAGAATGGCACATATGGCGATTTCAAACCAACTCCGCTTGAAGGGATGCCCGGTCTTTTCTACAAGGAGATGGCTGATGCCGGAGTGCTTGGTTTTGTCATGAGCGCCACTGTTCCTATCAGAGCACTCTATGACCGTCCGCTTGTGAATGACAGTACAACTAATTTTTATAACCTTCCGACTCAGCCCGAGATACTTCTCGATGAACACCAGTTTGCCAAGATCGAGCAGATGGTGAAGGAAAAGCGTGATATCCAGCTTGAGTTTGATATCAGAAATCACTTCCGTTTAGGTCCGGTGAAGTATCACTCGGTTGTGGCCGAGATACCGGGAACGGAATATCCGGACGAATATGTGATCATAAGCGGTCATCTTGATGCTTTCGATGTTGCTACCGGCGCAGTGGACTGCGGTACCGGTATCGGCCCGATGATGGAGGCGGCCCGACTTCTTGCAGCAGCGGGCGCGAAGCCCAAGCGCACGATAAGGTTTGTGGCTTTTGCGGGCGAGGAATTCGGATTGCTTGGCGCAAAAGCTTATGCTAAAGCCCATAAGGATGAGCTTGGCAAGATTTCGATGCTTTTTAATCGCGACGGCGGTCCTACTCCGGCAGTCGGAATGCGTGTGCCTGCGGCGATGGTAGATGATGTAAAGGAAGCTTCCAAGTATGTGCCGTATATCAATCCGGAGTATCCGTGGGAAGTCGTGGTTGCCGAACCACGCGTGAAGCCTACGACGACAGGCGGCACTGATGCCACTGTGTTTGATATGGAGGGTGTACCCACCTACGGTTTTTTTGAGCGTGATTTCAAGGGGTATGGTTTTGAATATGGCGAGATATGGCATACAGAGAATGATATTCTGAATAAAGAGATCCCGGAGTATCAGGAACATACAGCTGTCGTGACTGCTATTGTAGCTCTCGGCGTGGCAAATCTCGATCATCAGCTTTCACGTGAGGGCATGTATAAGGACCCTGCTCAGGAGAATGCCAAGGATAAAAAGGGAAAGAAGTCTAAAAAGAAATGATGACACGCGATATATCAGCTTATAAAAAACTTGCTGAGAAGTCTCTCGAGGCTCTTCGTCTGGAACATGAGACTCCCCGTGGGCTTTTTGCCCCGATCTCCTATATGCTTGAGGGTGGTGGCAAACGTTTGCGTCCTGTGCTTCTCCTCGTTTCATGCGATGCAGTTGGCGGTGATGCTTCCAGATGTCAGTCGCAGGCGGCTGGCATCGAGATGTTCCACAATTTCACATTGCTTCATGACGATGTGATGGATCGATCGCCTTTGCGTCATGGAAAACCGACTGTGCATAAAAAATGGGACGTGGCTACTGCCATACTGAGCGGTGACGCGATGCTGACCAAGGCTACGGAGCTGATCGTAAACGGGCTTAATCCAGATGTGGCTTCGGAGGTGCTCAAGACGTTCAACGATACTGCTATGCTTGTGTATAAAGGTCAGCAGCTCGATATGGAGTTTGAAAGCCGTCTTGATGTGACCCCTGACGAGTATCTGGAGATGATCAGCATGAAGACCGGGGCGCTGATCGCAGGTGCTTGTCTGATCGGTGCGATCGCCGGAGGGGTAAAGGGTCGCGATGTCGGTGTGGCACTTTACAAGTATGGCATGAATCTCGGTGTCGCTTTTCAGATACAGGATGATCTGCTTGACACTTACGGTGATGAGAAGGTGTTTGGCAAACCTATCGGCGGCGATATACTGAATGATAAAAAAACATGGCTGCTTGTCACGGCTCTTCAGAGTGGATCGGGAAAGGAACTGAAGAAGATTATCACAGGTCAGGAGCTTCAGGGTGACGCGAAGATCGCAGCAGTCAGAGATATATATGATCGCGAGAAAGTGAAGGAGCGCTCAACGCAGATGCTTGAAACGGCAGTTTCCGGTGCTATCTCATGGCTTGACAGTGTCAAAGATTATATAACGGCTGAGTCGTATGCGCTCCTCAGAGGTTATGCCGAGGGGATGTCGGGAAGGGTCAAGTGACATTGAGTGAAATTGCGACCCATATAACGGATAAGTGGGTGCGCGACAGCGTGCCTCTATATAAGTTTTAAATAAAGTATGATCGTTGACGGATGCGACTAATTGATTCACATACGCATTTATATTTTGAGGATTATGACCCTTCGCCTGAAAGTGCAGTGGAGCGTGCTCTTGCTGCGGGGATCGTGCATATGGTGCTTCCGGGGGTGAATCGTGAGTCGGTCGGTCCGGCCAAACGTTTACATGAGAGATTTCCTGACGGTACATCGGTTGCAGTAGGTCTGCATCCATGTGAT
>JAIDKP010000311.1 GCA_029051445.1 Muribaculaceae bacterium
CAACGAATACCGAGGTGCAGGAGGATGCCCCCATCGCCACACTCTACACCTACAATACCGATTCCAACGTCCGCATCTGGGTCGGTCTCCGTTTCGAGGGAGGTGCCGATTTTGAGTGGTATCCCATCGACATGGCCGAGCTGATGCTGCCGAGTTCGTTCAAGGGGCTCCTGTCAGGACATCTTTATCAGATCTTCATTTCTGTCTATCCCGACAGAATCGGTAAGATCATCGTGGATCCCTGGCTTCCGAGCGACCTGAGCTTCACGATCGGCTGACGCAGCACGAATGCGATAAGCGCGTGTCGTAACGCGCGTTACTGACAATAACGGCGGGCAGGGCTGAACTCCTGCCCGCTGACAAAGACAACTAACACATGTGTTCTGTTACATGGGGTTGTTTTTCGGGCGTACTGCCGCACGCCCCTACAAATCAACATCATGTCATACAGACAATCTATCTTAAGTGTCGCAGGGGCGTGCGACAGTACGCGCCCACAGATCTTGAAAAAAAATACAGACAGATATGACGCTGATCAACAAGTTTCTGAATTTTGGTTTTTCGGCAATGGTCGCACTTGCAGTGTCGTCGTGTGCCGAAGAGACATTTGACGTGGCGAACACGCCTTTCGCTCAGCCGGGCGACCGCGCCGAGACGATCGAGGTGCCTCTGCGTCTTCACACCGACAAGCCGTCGACAATAGGCAAGCCTCTTGTCAACGAGATCACATCGCGTGCCGGTGAGGATGCCGACACCGAGGATCCCGATGACGATGCCGCCGATCCCGAGAAGGCGGCCGAGGAGGCAATCACCGACATCTGGGTTTTCCAGTATGACAACAAGGGCAACCAGCTTATCGCCCCCCGATACTATGAGGTGTCGTCGGTAATTATCAAGGAACTCAATATCCGTCTCGCCGAGGGTGAGGACAGCCATGTCTATGTCCTTGCCAACACGGGCGATCCCGACTGGGCGAAGGACAAGGACCTGAGCACGGTTGAGAAGTTTGTCGGCTATGAATATCCTTTCACCGAGGATAACGTGGAGATGGGGGAGGACGAGTATCTTCTGATGGAGGGCAATGTGAAGGAGACGATCAAGAAAGAGACCGACCTGCTTCCTGTCGACATCCACCTGACACGCATGATGGCGAAGATCAGTTTCAAGTACATCACCTCGGCAGCGGCTCAGAGTCTTAAGGTGACCCGCGTGATCATCAACAATATGCCCGAGATGATGCGCATGGAGGAGACTCCGATAGAGGAGAACTATCCGGGTCCCGACGGCGAGGACTTCGCCACTCGCTCAGTTACGATCAACAAGAAGCTTGCCTCCGATGAGGTCTACACGTTCTACGTTCCGGCCAACCGCCGCGGCGTTAGCGATAACACCGATCCTAAGTTTAAGAACAACGGTGCTCCTGAAAAGGCTCTTTATGTCCAGCTTTTTGTGTCGTCGGAATCCAACGGCTCGAACTTCCTCTATACGATCTATCTCGGCGCCAACGACTACAACGACTACAACGTGCGTCGCAACCACAACTACAATATCAGTCTTAATATCAATTCAGAAGGTCGCGACGACCGTGTGCTTGCGGCTCCGGCCAACTGCTATGTGCTGGGCTTCAACGATAACATCATGTTTGACCCCTACAACCGCACCGAGACGGGCGGCGGGTGGAAGTACACCGACTATGTGAAGAAGGGCGATGAGGCCAAGGAGTTCGATCATGTCGATATCCTTTGGCAGGAGCAGAATGTTATCGGCGACAACTCCAATCACGACAGGGTATATCTCGACGAGTACAACCGCGTGCATGTGTATTCGGGCGGTACAGCCGGAAATGCCGTGATCGCGGGCTACAACAAGGCGGGCGATATCATCTGGTCGTGGCACATATGGGTGAACAACGACAAGCCCGCCCAGATATCGAAGGCTGTGGCCTACAGCACTTACTCGTGGACAGGCGGCACGGCACCTAATTACACCAACGGCACTATAAACACCAGTGTGCGCGTTAAAGGGCGCTCGCTTATGCAGTGCAATCTGGGCGCCCACACCGCTACAGGCACCGGAAAGAACGGTTATGGCGCTGTCTACCAGTGGGGCCGCAAGGATCCGTTCCCAATAGGTTGGAAAATCGACAATCAGGCGGCAGGCGCATATATGTTTAACAAGGCTTCGGTAGGAGTGATCGCCGATAACGCGAATGTTGAGATCGCTATGTCGACCGACGGCGGCAAGGAAAACTGCGGCGAGCTGTTTGATTACATAAAGACCAACGAGCAGATTGGCAATATCGAGTATACGTTGAATCATCCGACTGTGTTCCTCGGAGCGACAGCTACGGAAACCAGTTCCGGCGCGATGAGTACCGATACCTGGCGTGTTCCTGCCACGTGGGTGAACAACGGCGACTGGTTCTGGGGTGGCGAGGATCGCCTGTGGGGCGGTAAGCCTTTTGACGAGGCGACCCAAAAGTATCTTGTGCATGCAAAGGGCTCTGAATGGCTCGACTGTGGCACAATGGCTGTCGACGGCTGGCTGCTCGATACCGGAGCCAAGGAGAAGTCGCTTTTCGATCCGTGCCCTGCCGGCTGGATGGTGCCTCCCCACGATATGTGGCTGTCGTTTACCATTGACGGTAAGAACTCCGGCTGGGGAACAAACGCCACCAGCCGAGTGAATGGAACGTTTCAGTCGGGCATCTATGGACATAAAATTTATGTGCAGGCCTGGAAGCAGGGATTGACGGTTTATTTCCCGAGTAACGGTTTCCGTGAATCCAACGGAACGTTGCGCCGTAACGGCGGATGCGGCAACTACCACACTTCGACACCGGGTAAAGACGGCACGGTAAACTGCTTCCACATCCACAACCAGTCGGCGGCGCTGCCGTTTGAAACCGGTTACGAGACTACCCGCCGTGCATTTGCCGGTCCAGTACGCTGCGTGCGTGACGTTGACGAATAAAATGCGAGACAGATTATACGGCGGGCGGCAAAGTCAATTCACACATGTGTCTCGTTGCACAGGCTTGGTTTTTGGGCGTACTGTCGCACGCCCCTACAAATCAACATCATGTCATACAGACAATATATCTTAAGTGTCGCAGGGGCGGGCGACAGTAGACCCACACATCTTGAAAAAAAAACAACAACTAACAGATATGACGCTGATCAACAAATTTCTGAATTTTGGATTTTCGGCAGTGGTCGCACTTGCAGTGTCGTCGTGTGCCGAAGAGACATTTGACGTGGCGAACACGCCGTTCGCTCAGCCCGGCGACCGGGCGGAGACATTTGAGGTGCCTTTGCGTCTTCACGCCGACAAGCCGTCGACAATAGGCAAGCCTCTGGTCAATGAGATCACATCGCGTGCCGGTGAGGATGCCGACACCGAGGATCCTGATGACGAGGTTGCCGACCCTGAGAAGGCGGCCGAGGAGAAGATTGTTGACATCTGGGTGTTCCAGTATGACAACAAGGGTAATCAGCTTATCGCTCCGCGCTTCTATGAGGTGTCGTCGATGGTGATCAAGGAGCTCAATATCCGTCTCGCCGAGGGTGAGGACAGCCATGTCTACGTCCTTGCCAACACAGGCGATCCCGACTGGGCGAAGGACAAAGACCTGAGCACGGTGGAGAAGTTCGTTGCCTACGAATACCCTTTCACCGAGGATAACGTCGAGATGGGAGAGGACGAGTATCTTCTGATGGAGGGCAACGTGAAGGAGACGATCAAGAAAGAGACCGACCTGCTGCCGGTCGACATCCACCTGACGCGCATGATGGCCAAAGTCAGCTTCAAGTATGTGACAAGCGCTGAGGCAAGCGGTCTTGTCGTGACGCGTATCATCATCCATAACATGCCTGAGATGATGCGCATGGAGGAAACTCCGATAGAGGAGAACTATCCCGGCCCCAACGATGAGGATTTCGCTACCCGCTCGGTGACGATCGACAAAAAGCTTGCCTCGAATGAGATCTATACGTTCTACATGCCTGCCAACCGCCGTGGCGTGAGCAAGAACACAGATCCGGCACTCAAGAACAACGGTGCTCCAGAGAAAGCGCTTTATGTTCTGCTGTTTATTTCGTC
>JAIDKP010000312.1 GCA_029051445.1 Muribaculaceae bacterium
GCCGAGTGTCTTCATTTTCTCTACGAGGAAGGGGACGAGTGTCTTGGGATTGATCGTGGCTTTTGTCTCCTGGTAGAGGTATGTCTTGTTGGCCGATCCTCCGCCTTTGGCAACAAAAACAAATTTATACTCGTCTCCGTCGACAGCATAGAGGTCGATCTGCGCGGGAAGGTTGCAGCCGGTGTTCACCTCGTCGTACATGTTGAGGGGAGCGTTCTGCGAGTAGCGGAGGTTGTTTTCGGTGTAAGTCTTGTAGACACCTGCCGAGATATATTTCTCATCATTACCTCCAGTGTAGATATTCTGTCCTTTCTTGCCTATGCAGATGGCTGTGCCTGTGTCCTGGCAGAACGGGAGCTGTCCCTTTGCTGCAATCTCGGCGTTGCGTAGCATCGTGAGCGCTACGTAGCGGTCGTTGTCGCTTGCCTCCGGATCGTGGAGAATCTTTGCGACCATTTCATTGTGCTCGCGACGCAGCATGAAGGCGTTGTCGTGTGTAGCCTGATTGGCGAGCACGGTCAGAGCCTCGGGGTCGATGTTCAGAATCTCACGTCCGCAGCATTTTTCTACTGTCACGTAGTCGGAAGTGAGGTGGTAGTACTCGGTTTTGTCTGGACCAAGGGGAAACATCTCCTGGTAGTGAAATGGTTTTGTAGCCATGTCTGTATGAAGAATGAACGTGTTTTGAATCTAATGTCTGTTGCCTGCCGAGCGGCACTGTAACTCTTGTTGCTACAAATTTAAATTATTTGTCTTAGCCTGCAAAATAAACTTCGCCGCCAGTTTTCAGACTTTTATCTGTTGTATCATGCAGAGTATAACAATGATATGCAGGAAGTATTGCGCGATTTATCTTGGAGAAGATGGCGGTGTGAGGGTAAACTCGCTGAACTTCATTGTTATGGCATCGAAAACAAGCAGGCGGTTGGCGAGCAGGTCGCCGACTCCGGCAAGATATTTCACCGCTTCGGTCGCCTGTAGTGTTCCGATCACTCCGACTACAGTGTTCAGTATCCCGTCGATAGCGCAAGGAGCTTCGTATTGGGGTGCCTCGTCGCCGTAAATGGCTCTGTAGTCACATGAGCCGGGTAAATATGTGAATACCTGGCCGGTGAAGCGTGATACGGATCCGTGGATATACGGCTTGCCAGATCTGACGCATGTGTCGTTAATAAGCAGCCGCGAATCGAAATTGTCGGTGCAGTCGATGACAAGGTCGTATCGGGCGATCATGCTGTCGGCATTGTCACGATCCAGCATTGTCCGGTGTGGCTC
>JAIDKP010000313.1 GCA_029051445.1 Muribaculaceae bacterium
CGGTGGCGAAGTTCGATATTGTTGCGGACAGGGTTACGCCGAAGATCGAGATAGCGGTATTTCATGCGCAGATCATCGCCGCCGTCGCTTTCGTCTTCGATTGTAAACGGGGGAACCGCACTTGTGTTAAGCACATTGACCTGCGATGCTTCGATCTCGATTTCGCCGGTAGGAAGTTTGGGATTCTTGCTTGTGCGTTCGTTGACAATACCTGTAATCTGCACGACATATTCGCGTCCGAGATGATTGGCGACATCCTGAAGCCCGGAATTCACCTCGGTGTTGAATACTATCTGAGTGATACCATAACGGTCGCGGAGGTCAATAAACGTCATACCTCCCATTTTGCGGATACGCTGCACCCATCCGGCCAGTGTCACTGTTTCTCCGACGTTGGCGATACGAAGCTCGCCGCAGGTCTTGTTACGGAACATATATGTTTTGATTTTGTTTTAAATCATTGAAGACTATTGTGATAACGGCCACGGGCTAAGCTGTTGGATATTTCCGTGGCGTGATCGTGGTTTCAGACTGCAAAAATAGTGATTATTGATGCAAAATTTGTGTTAATTGGCCGAAAAAATGCAGAAATCCGGAATCCCGTATGGAGAATCCGGATTTCATGTTTATGGTATCGGCGCTGTTGAGCTTTATTTGATCCTGAGCTTTCTGCCGATTTGCAGAGTTGTCTTTGTGTTGATGCCGTTCAGCTGGCATATCTTGTTCACGGTAGTGCCTTGGCGCGAAGCTATGCGGCCGAGTGTGTCGCCTGATTTGATAGTGTAGTACTGTGCACCCGATGCTGCTGCTTTTGCTGCAGTCTTGGCGGCCTCGGGATGAGTCTTCATGTATTCGGCGTATTCGGCCAGATATTTTTTCTGGTACTCTGAGTTGGCGGCCGGGTCGTAGTTGCGTGCAAGCTGATATGTGTCTTTGTCAAACGTGTATGTGTCCGTGTGTACGGTCTGGTTGGCAAAGTCAAAAATTGCGGCCGGATTGATCGGATAACCCATAAATCGGGTTTCGAAGTGGAGGTGGGGACCTGTCGAGCGCCCCGTGTTGCCGCCAAGTGCAATGGGATCACCTGCCGTCACGAGCTGATCCGGCTCAACGAGAAATTTCGACAGATGCCCGTATACAGTCTCAAGACCGTTGGTGTGTCGGAGGATTACATAATAGCCGTAGCCGCGGCGCTCAAATTTTGTCAGACGCACTTTGCCGTCAAATGCTGCACGTATAGTGTCGCCGATATGTACTTTCAGGTCAATGCCTTTGTGCTGACGCCTGAAGCGTTTGCGATAGCCATAGGGCGAAGTGACATATCCTGCGTGGGGCATTACAAACTTGCTTACATCAATTACTTGCGATTGAGGTACATCTGCAGGTTTAAAAGGGTTGACAAGCTGGCTGTCCCATCCTTCGGTATATATATCCATCTCCGGCTCTTCTTCCTCTTTGAAAAGCTGGTCAAGAAATTGTTGGGTTCCTTCTACCTTGATTTGATCGCCTATATTCTGTTGTTTTGCAATAAGCTCGGCATGTTCTTCCTTGTGTGCTCC
The DNA here is from genome assembly GCA_029051445.1 of Muribaculaceae bacterium. Classification (GTDB taxonomy): domain Bacteria; phylum Bacteroidota; class Bacteroidia; order Bacteroidales; family Muribaculaceae; genus JAFLTL01. Next base: position 1,560 of record JAIDKP010000313.1, read on the forward strand.
GGGCAGATGTAGTGTCTGTGCGGATGCCGTTGTTGCAGTGAGAAGGCAGACGAGAAATGATATCTTTGCTAAAATATGTTGCATTTCAGATTTGGTTTCCCCTTTTTTGTCGAGAGATTGGCTCTGGTTCTTTAATCAGAATTGATGTCGTGAAACCTGTGACAATGATTTTACCGGAAAGCACTCCATGGAACTCAGGTATCAAACGGATTAATTCACAGCATCATGCTTTTGCAAAGATAATGAATTGATATGAAAAAATGAAAGACAGAGGGTGTTTAAAAAATACTAATTATCTGATAGTTGTATTACCGCTGTTTTGTAT
>JAIDKP010000314.1 GCA_029051445.1 Muribaculaceae bacterium
TAGACAGATCGGCGGACACAGCCACACATTGCTCGATCCTGAAAAGCAGAATGACCGGTTCTATTGGAAGCACATCAATTCCAACGGCGATACCGTTGCCATTGTCCAGGCCGGATCCAAAGGAGCCTATATCGGCAAAACCGTTATTAACCTTGACAACAACGATATAAGCTACTCTCTCATCAAAATCGACAGCCGCCTTGATGATCGCATTGACCGGAGTCTTGAAAAGATGCTCGCCCCCTACCGAAACTCCGTTGATTCCATCATGAGCCGCAAGATTGCCGAAACATCACGCATACTTGACAAAAACGAAGACGGAGGACTGACCAATTTCCTTGCCGATTTTGTAGCTGCGGTCGGAGAAAAGATCTCGGGAAAGCCTGTCGATCTGGGTCTGATAAACTCCGGTGGAATACGCCGCTCACTGCCTGAAGGCCATATAACACAAGGCATGATCACCGACATGTTGCCATTCGACAACAAAATCGTTGTTCTTGATATTTCAGGCGAAGACCTCATCCGCGCATTCGATGTGTTAGCCATGCGCAACGGCTCCGACGGAGTAAGTTCGTCTGTGAAGATGACATTTGACCCCGACACAAAACATCCGGTCTCGATTACAATCAACAATAGTCCTATTGACAACCGTAAACACTACCGGCTTGCTACCATCGACTACCTTGCCAACGGAGGAGACTACATGACGTCACTGCCAAAAGCGACTGTACTTGCCCAAAGCAATGATATACTTTATAACGAATTGATCAGATACCTATCAGAAGAATACAGCGGAAAAAAAATTGACGCAGAGCCTGAGCGCCGCATGACTCCGATAAAATGACAATGGAAAAAACCGACACACACATAAAAACCGCACAGGGACTTTTTGCATTGTCGCCCATAGTAGTGTTTCTAACACTCTATCTTGTAGTATCACTTATACTTGAAGACTTCTACAAGATGCCGATTGCCGTCGCTCTGACAATTTCATCGGTATGGGCCATCATAACATACCGCCACAAAACGCTTCATGAGCGCATAGAGACCTTCTCACGCGAAGCCGGATCCGGCAACATATTATACATGATCTGGATATTTGTTCTGGCCGGAGCATTCGCCTGCCTCGCCGACAAAACAGGCTCGATACAGACCACAGTGGCTCTGACAATGAACTGGCTTCCGCCAAGCCTTATAATTCCGGGAATATTCATAGCCGCATGCTTCATATCCACATCAATAGGTACATCTGTAGGCACCGTGGTGGCACTCACACCTCTTGCCGTTGACTTCGCACAGAGTGTAGGCGGCGAAGTTCCGTTTTTTGTCGCGGTCGTACTTGGAGGAGCATTTTTCGGCGACAACCTGTCATTTATCTCCGACACGACAATCGCAGCAACACGAACACAAAAGTGCAAGATGAACGAGAAATTCAAGGCAAATTTCGCGATTGTGTTTCCGGCGGCAGTCATTACCCTTGCGATATACATGACAGGAGACTTTCATGTTTCCGCATCCGTTCCACATCAGGATGTCAACATATGGCTGATAATCCCCTACCTGATGATCATTGCTCTTGCAATTGCCGGAGTCAATGTTGCTGTCACTCTGATATGCGGCATTATATCTGCCATAACAATAGCCATACTCTCTGCCGGATACGACATAATTTCCCTTCTTGGTTTCATGGGTGAAGGCATTGACTCAATGGGCAACCTTATTATCATCACCCTTCTGGCTGGCGGAATGCTCGGAATAATCAAAGCCACGGGCGGTATACGATTTCTTCTGCAGTCGATGAGCGGTTTTGTAAAAGGTTCGCGTGGTGGACAGGCCGCAATAGCATTACTCGTCGGAGCCGTCAACCTATGCACCGCAAATAACACTCTTGCTATTTTAACTGTAGGCAGTCTTTCACACGAAATTTCCCAAAAATACAAAATAAGACCACGCAAAAGCGCCAGCCTACTCGACTCTGCATCATGCATCGTCCAGTGCCTTATACCCTATGGAGCGCAGACCCTGCTTGCCACCGGACTCGCCGGAATATCCCCTGCCGCACCGTGGCCTTATTTATATTATCCATGGGTACTGCTCGTCACTATGACACTGTCAATCATCGTCAGACGAAAATAACTAAATCAATCATCATACAATAGATCATGTCTCAAAGCCAACCAACAATCGACCAGTTCGACAGGGCAATCGAACAATGCCGCACGCTGTTTGTCATGAAACTTCAGGACTACGGAGCCGCATGGAGACTAATGCGGCCGACATCACTTACCGACCAGATACTTATAAAGGCGAAACGCATACGCACTCTTGAGACAAAAGGACATGCCATGATCGACGAAGGTATACTGCCTGAATTCATTGGCATTGTAAACTACGGTATCATTGCACAGATACAATTGAAATTAGGAGTCTCCGATCATAAAGACATCACCCCCGATGAAGCAGCGGCACTATACGACAGCTATATGAGCACGACACGCGAGCTCATGATACGCAAAAACCATGACTACGACGAAGCATGGCGCGACATGAGGGTCTCAAGCTACACCGATCTCATACTCATGAAAGTAATGCGCACTAAAGAGATTGAGGACAACCTCGGCGAAACAACTGTCTCGGAAGGTATAGACGCAAACTACATGGATATGGTCAATTACTCCATATTCGGCATAATCAAACTGACAGAAAAGTGACCCTGAAAGAATTAATGGCCAATCGACGGTTCATCTCATCGTCGGTGTGGACTGCCCGCATCATCGTCGGTGCATGTTTCATCTTCTCCGGATTCACCAAAGCCGATGACCCGTGGGGCACAATTTTCAAAATCGAGCAATATCTTTCGGCATGGAACCTGTCGGAACCACGTTCGCTCGTTGTTGCAGCAGCTTTTTTTATCGCCATCGTCGAGTTCCTGCTCGGAGTCGCGACTCTTCTGGGAATATACCGTCGCAACGCTCCATATGCCATAGCGGCCATGATGCTGTTCTTCCTGCCTTTGACAGGATATATCGCAATTTCATCGCCGGTAGACGA
>JAIDKP010000315.1 GCA_029051445.1 Muribaculaceae bacterium
ATTCGGAGCAGGACCCGACGGTGCCTACGATGGAAGTGCCTATCAGGGTGTCGAACTTCTGCCTGCTCTTGCCGGCAAAATAAACTTCATATTCCAGTACATGTTCGGATTTGAGGATCCGCACCTTATAGGATTCCCGATTACCACTCTCGGTGCGGTAGGTGCTGCACTCGGCCTTGTACCGCGCTACATAAGCGAGGGATGGATAGACGGCAACGCTATTGCGGTCTTCACTGCAATCGGCATGTGCTGGAGCGGATTCCTGTCAACACATACCGCTATGCTTGACTCTCTGGGATACCGTCATCTCACATCCAAAGCTATAATTTCACATACCATAGGAGGACTTGTCGGAGCAATCTTTGCCCATTGGCTATACGTCCTTCTCACCGTCATATTCCCGACGCTTCCCAACTGAACACAACCAACTGAGTTTAACTCAAATGTCCCGTATCATACCGGTATGGGACATTTTTTTACGTCGGCGTCGCTTGTTAATTTTTATTAAAACCACTTCCTCATTCCTTTTCTGAAATGGATATGTATTTCAGCCTGATTAACTTTGTGGAATATACTCCGGACACACAGATTGTTCTTTTGGTTTAAGAATTTTTGAACTTGGCTTATGTCGATTTTCTGACTGGATCTTACAGAATGTCCTGAAAGGTTCTCTGAAGATCGCATATAGTTAAATTCAACCGGATTCCAAATATTAGGTAAAACTATTGTACACTGGGATGAGCAACAAGACTGACAAGAAAAAGATCGTAGTACTCGGCGGAGGATTTGCCGGGCTGAATTTTATTAAACACATCGATCACAAGCTATATGATGTCACTCTCATAGACAAACATAATTACCATACATTCCCTCCTCTGTTCTATCAGGTGGCATCATCGGGACTCGACTCCACAAGCATCAGTTTTCCGTTCCGTCGCGAGTTCCGCAAGGCACGTGCCAGAGGGACACGGCTTATTATGAGCGAAGTAACCAAAGTCGACGATTCGCGCAAAGTTGTCATCACGCCGTGGGCCACCGTCCCCTACGACATTCTTGTTGTCGCGCTTGGCACAACCAACAACTTTTTTGGCCAGCCCGACCTCATAAAGAATGTGTACACACTGAAATCGGCTGCACAAGCCATCAGATGCCGAAACGACATACTCGACCATCTCGAGAGAGCTGTAGCGACACGCGACAGCAATCTGCGCCGCCGGCTGATGAGTTTTGTCGTTGTCGGCGGAGGACCGGCCGGCGTTGAAATCGCCGGCGCGCTCGGTGAAATGAAACGTTACATAATACCGCGCGAATATCCCGACCTTGACCCCGAAGAGGTAAACATCACACTGCTTGAAGGTACACCGCGACTGCTCGGCACAATGTCGGAAAACGCGTCGGCAAAAGCTTACAAATATCTCGGAGAGCTGCTTGTAGATGTAAAG
>JAIDKP010000316.1 GCA_029051445.1 Muribaculaceae bacterium
GGGTAAGCTCATGCTTCTTGATGCGCTCCTCCATGTAATCGGCGCCATTGGCAGCGATCACGATACCATACTGTGTGCGTCCGTCCATCGTCTGGGCATAGATATAGTAATGCTCGCGATCATCCTGTACAAGCCACCCGTTGTCCTGAAACGCCTGGAAATTCTCTGCAGCCTTCACATAGACCTTGGGATCATGCTCGTCAGTGCCCCGATCAAAATCAATCTCAGGCTTGATGATATGATAAAGCGACCGTGGATTGCCCTCGGCCTCCTTGCGTGCCTCTTCGGAATTCAGCACATCATAAGGACGCGAAGCCACATCCGTCACCATCTCCTTGGGAGGACGCACACCCTTGAAAGGTTTTACTTTAGCCATGGCGTAATACGTTTTTTGTTTGAGAGAAGATTTATGTTTTTTGGTATTGATGCGTACATGCGCAGAAGGCGCGGGACTGTGTCTGCATGTGACATATGGGCATGCGAAAATACGCCCAAAGCCCGTTTTGACACAGCCTCCGCCGCGCTTATGCCAGTTCGATAGTCTGGCTGCGGTCAGGCCCGACCGACACAATCACTACAGGCACACCGAGTTCCTTCTCGATAAACGCCACATAGTCCATGAAAGTCTTGGGAAGTTCCGAAGCCTCGGTCACCTTGGTCAGATCGGTCTTCCAGCCGGGCAGAGTCGTGTAGACAGGCTTTACACGCTCAGGATCATCTATGCTATAGGGGAAACGGTCGGTCACATTGCCGTCGATCTCATAGGCCGTGCATGCCTTGATCTCGTCGAAACCGTCAAGCACATCACTCTTCATCATGATGAGTTTGGTCACGCCGTTTATCATCACGGCATAACGCAGAGCCACAAGGTCGACCCAGCCGCAGCGACGCTCGCGACCGGTCACGGCGCCATATTCATGGCCTATGTCACGGATCTTCTTGCCGGTCTCGTCAAAAAGCTCTGTCGGGAAAGGCCCGGCACCCACACGCGTGCAGTAAGCCTTGAATATACCGTAGACATCACCGATTTTGTTAGGAGCCACACCGAGTCCGGTGCATGCGCCGGCAGCGATAGTGTTGGATGAAGTCACAAACGGATAACTGCCGAAATCGACATCGAGCATCGTGCCCTGCGCGCCTTCACAAAGCACCTTCTTGCCCTCGTTGATAAGATCATTCACAAGAAACTCACTGTCGACGATCTCATATGTGCGAAGATACTTTACTGCATCCAGCCACTCCGACTCGAGAGCCGGAAGCGACGACGTGTCCCAGCCCATCATGCCGAGCTGGGCGAGATGGCGGTCACGGGCTGCGGCATACTTCTCCTCGAAATTATCCAGCGTGTCACCGAGGCGAAGACCGTTGCGGCTCGTCTTGTCGGTATAGGTCGGTCCGATACACTTGCCGGTAGTGCCGATAGTGCTCTTTCCTTTGGGATT
>JAIDKP010000317.1 GCA_029051445.1 Muribaculaceae bacterium
GACTGACAAAGCCTATGATCTCAACACCGAAAGTGAGTAAAGGACAAGGATTGCCTGTGAATAAAATGACATACAAAGAAAGAGAATGATACGTTTTTATGCGCCCGATATACTGACAGATCCTCGGCTTCCAGAAATCGAGTCAGGGCATTGTGTGCGTGTATTGCGCCACCGGGAAGGCGATGAAATAGAGGTCGTCGACGGCAAGGGGAATCTTCACAGATGCATAATCGCTGAAGCCCGCCCTAAAAGCGTAATGCTTGAGGTCATTGAATCTATATACTCTCCGGATCCATGGGACACCAGGATCACAGTCGCTGTCGCTCCGACAAAAAACATGGACCGGATGGAGTGGATGATCGAAAAGCTAACTGAAATAGGAATAAACAGGTTTGTACCAATCAGATGCGAACACTCCGAACGAAAAGATATCAAAATCGAACGTCTGGAGAAGATCGCAGTCTCGGCTATGAAGCAGTCGCTCAAGACTTCAATGCCAAAGCTTGACCAGCTCACTCCCCTGCGGCAATTCATCACATCTCTATCTTCTGATTCCGGCCAAAGGTTCATAGCATACTGCAATGATGAAATTTATGAGCGGCGTGAACTTGCCTCGACTATTGTCCCCAATGCTGACATAGTCGTACTGATCGGTCCGGAGGGAGATTTCTCGCCTGAAGAGGTCAGATTTGCGGTTGACAACGGTTTTGTTCCGGTCAGTCTCGGTCCGTGCCGACTGCGCACCGAAACCGCTGCCATAGTCGCTGCCGACACAGCGCACATACTTTCAACCGCAGCCAAACAGCAACAAACAAAGAAATAATATAAAACAAACAAATAAGTCATTCAGCATGAAATTGAAATCGCTGATAGCAGCAATCTGTCTGACCGGTACACTGTCAGTGTCCGCCCAGACGACTCCGCTTGATCCTGTAACTCAGGCTATGATGCAAGTCTATGAGCAGGTTCTTTCCGCCAATCCACAGGATTACGAGACTTACTTCAGAAGAGCAAGCGAATATTACAACCATGACCAGTATCTCCGTGCTCTTTCTGATGTCGACAACGCGATCAAATATACTCCGGCAATAGAAAAATCTCTTCTTTTTCAAGAGTATAGCCTACGTGGCAACATATATTACATGACAGAAAGGTATGCAGAGGCTCTTGCTGATTTCAAAAAAGCACAGGAGTTTGACCCGACAAGTTATGTAACAGTCTATGAGATTGCCAACTGCGAGTATGAGACCGGCGATTATGAGTCAGCAAAAACCAACTACAGAAAGCTGCAGCGCCTCAACAACCGCAGTACAGAGGCGTTGATCGGCCTAGCCCGCATTGCCGCACGTGAAAATAATTTCGGGCTTGCCAATGACTACATCAACGAGGTTGTAGATATGGCTCCGGCTTCATCGGAGAGCTATATACGTCGTGCCAGTGTACGTAAGATAATGAACAACAACGCCGGTGCAGTCGAGGATCTTCTTGTTGCAATCTCTATCAATCAGGGTAACTCGCGTGCAATACAGGAGCTGGTGATAATGGGCAACACCGACTATACGGCCACCATGACGGGACTAAGTTCGGCCATACGCACGGCTCCCAATGTAGCTCTATTCTACTACCTCAGAGCAACAATCGCCATGTCTCACTACCGTTATCAGGCAGCTCTGACCGACTTTCATGCGATAATCGATCAAAATCTATACAATTATCCCGGTCTTTACGATGCCATGGCACAGTGCTATCTTGCTCTCGGAAAATATCCGGAGGCTCTTAAAGAGTGTAATTTTGCAATCGGGTTTGCCGATCACAACGGTCCATATTACATCACTCTTGCAAAAATACGCCGTGCGATGGGTGAATCGGAACTTGCTTTGGAGGCCGCACAAAAAGCAGTCACTAAAGATCCCCGCGATAATAACGCAATGATCGAAGAAGGCCTGTGTCTTGTAAGCGAGAAGAAATATGATGAGGCTGCCGAAAAATTCGGAGAGGCAATGGTCAATGATGACACAAACGCCTGGTATTTTATGTTGCGCGGATGGGCTCTCAACGATTTCCTCAAGCAGTCAAATGCAGCTGTCTCAGTCTATAAACGCGTTCTTGATCTCGAATATCCTGATAATGATGTGCACTCTTATCGCGGTTTCGCAGCATTGTTTTCAGGTGACCGCAAGGCCGGAGACGCATGGATGGAGGCAATCCTCGCTCAGCCTGACAATGACGGCATTCTAAACTATTACGGCGCATGCTATTATGCGCAGGCCGGAGACAAAGACAAGGCATTCCTCTGCATGGAGAAATCTCTGACTCACGGATATGCCAATGCATACGACTGGAATCTCAACAACGATGGCCGCGTCAATATCGCTCCCCTTCGGTCAGACGAGCGTTTCAAGTCACTGATGTCAAAATACGATTATCTGTTCCTTTAATCATCAATGAACTTAGCAACAGGAATATATCGTGTACTACGCGCTGTGCTCGTGACGGCCATTTCATGTGCCGTCGGTATTCCTGCTATCTTCTATATCGCCCTCTCCTTGCCCGAAGTGCAGGGAGAGGTGCGTAATATAGGACAGAAAGAACTGTCAAATCTATTGTCGACCGACGTGTCGATAGGTGATCTTGCATTCAGTCCTTTCAACCGTATCACTCTATTCAATGTCAAGATCGAGGATGACAACGGAAATGATGCCGTAACAATTTCAAGGCTCGGAGCCGGAATCAGTCTTATCGATCTGATTTTCCGAGGCAAATTTGTCGTCAATTATGCCGAAATAATTGGTTTTGATGGAAAAATAAGCCGCATAGACAGAGAATCACCTGTTAATATCTCCAATATTATCAGTAAGCTCACCTCAGAGAACAAGAATAACGACAAAGCAAAAATAGAGCTGAGCATCAACACCATAGTATTGCGTCAATGCTCTTTTTCCTACAATATACTCTCCTGTCCCGAACTTGAGCCGGGACGTTTTGACAAAAACCATATAGCTCTTGACGAGCTGAATGCCGATATCACAATTCCTGTAGTATCAGACAACGTATTTCAGGCAGAATTGTTCCGTATAACAT
>JAIDKP010000318.1 GCA_029051445.1 Muribaculaceae bacterium
ACCCCAGCGAGATATCAGAAGTTCTACGCCAGCAGTTGGACAGCATCAACAGCAAGGTGTCGTTTGAGGAGACCGGAAAGGTGCTTGAAGTGGGCTAAGGTGTCGCTCATGTTTACGGTCTCGACCGTGTCAAGGCCAATGAGCTTGTGGAGTTTGAGAATGGTGTGACCGGTGTGGCACTGAACCTTGAGGAGAGTAATGTCGGTGTGATTCTTATGAATAATGTCGACAAGGTTACCGAGGGCATGAGTGTGAAGCGCACCGGCAATATCGCTTCGATCAATGTTGGAGAGGGTATGTTTGGCCGTGTCATCAATGTGCTCGGTGAGCCTATTGACGGACGCGGGCCTATTGCCGGCGAATTGCTGCAGATGCCTCTTGAGCGTAAGGCTCCGGGTGTCATTTTCCGTCAGCCGGTGAATCAGCCTCTGCAGACCGGTATCAAGGCTGTTGATGCGATGGTGCCTATAGGTCGCGGCCAGCGTGAGCTTATCATCGGCGACCGCCAGATTGGCAAGACTGCGATCGCGATCGACACGATCATCAATCAGAAGAAGGAATTTGAGGCAGGCAAGCCTGTCTATTGCATATATGTAGCTATCGGCCAGAAAGCCTCGTCGATCGCTGCTACGGTTGACACGCTGCGTCAGAACGGTGCTTTGGACTACACAGTGGTTGTGGCGGCATCGGCTTCTGACTCGGCTGCTATGCGTTATTATTCGCCTTTTGCCGGAGTTGCGATAGGCGAGTACATACGTGATACAGGCCGTGACGCGCTCATCATTTACGATGATCTCTCGAAGCAGGCTGTCGCATACCGTGAGATTTCGCTTATTCTGAAGCGTCCCTCGGGTCGTGAGGCGTATCCCGGTGATATTTTCTATCTGCATTCGCGTCTGCTCGAGCGTGCCGCAAAGATTATCGACAATCAGGCGGTAGCAGCCAACATGAATGATCTTCCGGAGTCTCTCAAGCCTATTGTGAAGGGTGGTGGATCGCTTACCGCACTTCCTATTATCGAGACACAGGCCGGCGACGTATCGGCTTATATCCCGACAAATGGGATTTCGATCACCGACGGACAGCTTAATCTTGAG
>JAIDKP010000319.1 GCA_029051445.1 Muribaculaceae bacterium
CTCCCACGATGCGTCGGGAGTAGCCTTGATGATCACGACAGGACGTGTGAGCGTAGAGTCGTTACGTATTTCACGTGCGATCTTCTGATACTCGTCCTCAGTGATCTCCTTGTTGCGCCACTTGGCTTTCTGCTCCTCGATGCGCTCAAGAACCTTGGTGTTCTTGTCGTGAAGGATCTTACGGATACCCTGAGGTACCTTGTTCTCGTTACCGAGGAACTGTGTCGCCGAGATATTGGACTGAACGCCCTGAGCGTCATTCACCTTTGCAACATCAACGCCTTCCTGAAGCACCGGCTTACCCTCATAGTAGTAAACCACAGTTCCGGCATCGGCCTTGACCTCGCCATTGGCATTACGCTCCGCGTCGAGAATCAGCGTCACGGCCTCGGAGTCCTTCGCTTTGTTCATCTCAGTCTTCTCAACCTTCTCGTTGGACGGGAGGGCGATATTGAGAGTCTGAGATTTGATCATGGTCGTACAAAGCATGAAGAACGTGATCAGAAGCATGTTCATATCCACCATGGGAGTGAAGTCCACATGGATAGACATCTTCTTCTGGGCACCTTTTTTCTTTTTGCCCTTGTCTGATTGTTCTATCTGTGCCATGGCGGGTTAGTCATTTTCTGTTTTAAGTGCGGTCATCACGCTAAAACGGTTCATCTTGATTGTCTGAAGGTCATTCAGAATCTGATGCATCGTCTCATACTTGGTGTCCTTGTCGGCTTTCACTGCGATACCCTCGCCGCCCTTGATCGCGTCAGAGAGCTGCGGGTTACCGGCATTGTTGATTGCACGCATCCAGATACGGAATTCATTGGTGATTTCCTTGGAGCCGTCAGCATTGGTGAAAACGATCTCATCCATAGGAATACCGATGTTAGGATTCTTGGTAGGATCCTGGAACTCGTCCTGCTTTTCAACCTTCAGCTGAAGGAACTCGTGCATCTGTGCCAGGGGCACACCCACGCTGTTGAGCTCAGCAAACTTATCGAGATCCGATGAAGTTATGCCAGTGCTTTTGCCTGTATACTTTTCATATTCAGTAGCCGCATTCTGCAACGCGTTGCGCTTTACGGCCTTGGTTCCCCAAGCGTCGGCATTTTCCTCGTCTGCGGCACCGAGGATGCTCATGAAGATATGAGCCTTCTCTTTGCCGTCGGTACCCTGAGTGGTACCTACAAGGATGGTTGCGACATTTTCTACGGGGACTTTCTTTTCCTGCACCGAAGAGGGGGTGATCACTGTCACCGGCTCCTTGGCAAGGAACGTCGAGGTCAACATGAAGAAAGTAAGCAAAAGAACCGTCACGTCACTCATCGCGGTCATGTCGATGAGGGTGCTCTTTCTTTTTGGTTTTACTTTTCCCATATTTTACCTATTGTTTAAAGTTGATCTTTAATCGCTGGATAAAACAGGGATCAGTGGGTAGCTGCGAAAGACTGTACGATTGAGTAGCCGATCTCGTCGATGGCATACGTCATGTTGTCAATCTTATTGGTGTAGAAGTTGTAGGAAATTACAGCGAATGCACCGGTTGCGATACCGAAAGCAGTGTTCACAAGTGCCTCGGAAATACCTTTCGAAAGCTCGCTCGAGTCAGGAGCACCCGAAGCACCGAGAGCCTGGAACGACTTGATCATACCGATCACAGTACCGAGAAGACCTACGAGAGTACCGAGAGTGGTGAGAGTTGCAACAATGGGGAGGTTCTGCTGAAGAGAAGGCATCTCCATGGCGGTAGCCTCTTCAACCTCTTTCTGGAGGGTAGCGACTTTCTGCTCCTTGGTGAGGACAGTGTTCTTGTCCATCTCCTCGTAGCGTACGAGAGCGGCTGAAACAACGGCTGCTACTGAACCCTTCTGAGCCTTGCAGAGCTGCTGTGCTTTGTTGATATCGTTTACAGCGAGGCACTTCTTCACTTCTGCGACAAACTTGGTGATGTTGCCTTTACCCTTGGCGCTCTTAAGAGCGATGTAACGCTCTACCGAAAGAACGATAACGGTAAGGAAAAGTGTCTGAAGAACAGGCACGATCACGCCACCCATGTAGATGGTTCCGATAAGATCGGTCGGATTAGCCTTTACATCGGCAAATGCCATTGAGGTGATACCCTCGGCGCTCTCAAGCTCGAAGTGGCTCGGGTGACCGAAGAAGAAGAGGAAGAGACATACAGCTACAATGAAGCAGGCAATGATCACCAGAAAGGCGTTCTTG
>JAIDKP010000032.1 GCA_029051445.1 Muribaculaceae bacterium
AAGTCTTCACGCTGCAACTACTTTCTTCCCGAATGATCTGGGATGGTATTCTTATCTTTTCCGTAAATTCGTTCCGGAGGGTGACTGTGATGGCCATATCACATCTTATACCGAGTGTCCTTATGAGTTCCCGTTCATACGCCTTTCTGATGTGGTTCTGATGCTTGCTGAGGCATATAACGAGACCAATCAGCTTGACAAGGCGATCGTCGAGGTGAACAAGATACGTTCGCGTGTAGGCATGCCTGTCCTTAATGAGGCTGGTAAGCCATGGATGTCGGTTGGCTCCAAAGATGAAATGACTCAGCGTATACGTGACGAGAGAGCTTATGAACTTGTCATTGAGGGTCACAGATTCCATGATCTGAAACGTTGGGGCATATATAATACCGCTTTTGAGAATGAGCATGATATATTTGAGGAGCATCTTTATGTCCGCTCATATCAAGATCGTTATGAGTTGTGGCCGATCCCGCAGATCGCTATACAGAATAATCCCAACCTTACGCAGAACCCCGGTTGGTAAACCGGCTAATATAATATAAATTGGTATGATAGGCCGGACGGACTTCGTTGAGAAATCCGTCCGGCTGCTTTTCGCATCACACAATGGAAGTCCGGCAACGGCTTCACGGCTTCGTCTGCTTTTTTTGTATTGAATAATGTTTTATATTATCTTTAGAGCCTCAAAAAAAGTCTGTATAAACTATGGCAGAAATAAAGTGTATTGGCATACTCACCTCGGGAGGTGACGCGCCGGGAATGAATGCGGCTATACGTGCCGTGACCCGTGCCGGTATATTCAGCGGTCTGAAAGTAAAGGGCATCTATCGTGGATATAAAGGTCTTCTTACCGACGAGATCGTCGAGTTCCACACACAGAATGTGTCCAATATCATCCAGATGGGAGGCACAATACTGAAGACTGCAAGGTGCAAGGAGTTCCAGACTCCTGAAGGGCGGCAACTTGCCTATGACACTATGCGCCGACACGAGATCGACGCCCTGGTTGTCATAGGAGGCGACGGATCCCTTACCGGCGCCCGTATCTTTGCAAATGAATTCAATGTCCCTGTCATCGGCCTTCCGGGAACGATCGACAATGACTTGTATGGCACCGACACGACCATCGGCTACGACACCGCGCTCAATACCATCATGGATTGTGTCGACAAGATACGCGACACTGCCACTTCCCACGAGCGTCTGTTTTTCATTGAGGTAATGGGTCGCGACGCAGGCTTCCTCGCTCTGAACGGAGCTATCGCTTCGGGAGCCGAGGCTGCTATCATCCCCGAGATCTCGACTGAGGTCGACCAGCTTGCCGAGCTGATACAAAACGGGTTCCGCAAGAGCAAGAACTCGTCGATCGTGCTTGTGGCCGAAAGCCCCGTCACCGGGGGAGCCATGGCTATGGCCGAGCGTGTCAAGAACGAATATCCGTCCTATGATGTGCGCGTGACAATACTCGGTCATCTTCAGCGCGGCGGCTCGCCCACGGCTCATGACCGCATTCTCGCCTCGCGCATGGGTGCCGCCGCTATCGATGCGCTGCTCGACGATCAGCGCAATGTCATGATCGGTATAAAGAACGACGATATTGTCTATGTGCCTATCACCAGGGCTATAAAAAATGACAAACCTATAAACCGCGAGCTTCTGAGCACGCTGCGCCGCCTGTCAATATAACAGATATCCGGCGGCTCCGGCGAACACTATCACCAGGATAGGGTGGAGCTTGAAAAAATAAACGGCTGTAAAGGCACCTGCACTCAAGCAGGTGCTTTTTATTATATCGCTGATGTCGGTGCCGAAATTCTCGCCGTTCATGAGCAGCAGTGCGGCCGAGGCGATAAGCCCGATCACTACGGGGCGGAGTCCTGAGAAAATACCCTTGATCACCGCGCTTTCCTTGTGGCGTGTGATGAAATGGCTCGCATAGGCCACAAGCAGAAACGACGGAAGCACTACAACCAGGGTGCACGTCAGTGAGCCGAGCACTCCCCACCACCAGCCTGAAAGTCCGGCCTCTGCGGGCACCGCATAGCCGATATATGTAGCCGAGTTTATGCCTATAGGTCCGGGGGTCATCTGCGAGATCGCCACAATGTCGGTGAAGGTCTGGCTGCTTACCCAGCCGGGGCCAACGATCTCGCGCTCGATAAGCGACAGCATCGCGTAGCCGCCGCCAAACCCGAAAAGTCCGATTTTCAGGTAGCTCCATATCAGGCTGAGATATACGTTCATGCTGTCTCCTCCTTTCTTTTGTTGCCGGCCTTTCTGATGCTGCGGCGGCAATAGTGGAAATATCCTGCTGTGCCTCCGATCACTATATACAGAATCGGATTTGATATCCACGGCAGCCCCGACCAGATGAGCAACGCTACTGTAGCCGGAATCCATACAGTCTTCCATGTGATGCCGGCCGAACGTGCCGAGGTCAACACCGGGGCGATGATTAGAGCTGTCACGGCAGGGCGTATGCCCTTGAAAATTGCCGATATGACTTCGTTATTCTTGATAGTCTCAGGTGTCAGGAAAATCGCTATGGCGAGTATTATCAGAAACGGCAGTATGATCGTGCCGGTTGCGGCGGCGATGCTTCCGCGCATTCCGCGCAGTTTGTCGCCGACGGCAACGGAAATGTTCACGGCCAGTATTCCCGGAAGCGACTGCGCGATGGCGAGCTGATCGAGAAATTCCCCGCGGTCTATCCAGCGACGGCGGTCTACGACTTCCTTTTCGATAAGCGAGATCATGGCCCACCCGCCTCCGAAGGTAAATCCTCCGATCTTGAAGAATGAGCAGAAAAGCTGTCGGTAGATATTACTTGCCATAGTGTTTTGCCAGTGCGCGTGCTGCATTTTGTCCGTCGATAGCTGCCGAGACGATTCCGCCGGCCCATCCCGCACCTTCTCCGGCAGGATACAGTCCGGCGATCGAAGTGTGGTGCATTTCCTCGCGGTCGCGTGGTATGCGCAGCGGCGATGAGGTGCGTGTCTCGGCTCCGAGCACTATGGCATCGCCGGTGAGAAAGCCGCGTGACTTGCGGCCGAATTCCTCAAAACCTTTGCGCAGGCGGCGGGCGATAGGCTCAAACAGTAGTTTGTCGACCCGTGCCGGATACACTCCCGGGGCGTAGCTGCTGGCAGGCAGATCGCGCGACGTTTTGCCGGCCACAAAATCGGTCATGCGCTGGGCGGGAGCTTTCTGTGTGCATCCTGCGTCCTCAAAAAATCTTTTTTCAAGCTGTTCCTGATACGTCAGCATCTTCAGTGTGTCGTCGCCGGGCACATCCTCGGGGAGCACCTCCACCACCATGCCTGAATTGGACCAGCGTGATGAGCGGGCCGAGGCCGACATGCCGTTGACAGCCGACTGCCCGGGGGCCGAGGCCGACGGGATCACCACTCCGCCAGGACACATGCAGAACGAATAGACCGCCCGTCCGTCGACTCGTGTAAGCATCGAGTATTCGGCGGCAGGCAGATATTTGCCGCGTCCGGCAGGAGAGTGGTACATGATGCTGTCTATAAGCCGCTGCGGATGCTCGAGCCTGACACCTACTGCCAGACCTTTGGGCTCCATCTCCACCCCCTGGCTGTAGAGGGTGCGGTATAAGTCTCTGGCCGAATGCCCTGTGGCGAGAATGACAGGACCGTTCCAGACGCGGCCGCTGCGGTCTGTCACACCGGTCACGCGCCGTGTGCCGTCGCTGTCGGTCGTGATGACCAGTTCATGCATGGCAGTGCCGAAATGCACCTCTCCGCCATGTGCCTTGATGGACTCGCGTATTGATTTTATCACGCCCGGCAGACGGTCGGATCCGATGTGCGGATGTGCATCGGCCAGGATGTCGCTGCTTGCACCGTTGGCGACAAGTATCTTCAATATATCCTCCACCGAACCGCGTTTTTTGCTGCGGGTGTATAGTTTGCCGTCGCTGAATGCCCCGGCGCCACCCTCTCCGAAGCAATAGTTGGAGTCAGGGTCTACGCGTCCCTCGCGGGCTATCGCGGCCATGTCGGCACGTCGGCTGTCCACGTCCTTGCCGCGTTCGAGCATGATGGGGCGTATTCCTTCCCTTATCAGCTGTAGCGATGCGAAAAGCCCGGCCGGTCCGGCTCCGACCACAATCGCCTGAGGTGCGTCGGCCTCAAGTACCGGCATTTCAGGCAGCGTGCAGTCGTCGGCGGGAGTTATCTCGTCGAGGTGGACTCTTATAGACAGATTGACCATCACACGGCGCTGGCGGGCGTCGATTGAGCGTTTCACGACATCTATCTGCCTGATACGGTTTATGTCGACACCAAGAGTGGTGGAGACGTATGCATTCAGACGCAGAGGCTCGAAGGCAGTCTCGGGTGAAAGCCGCAGTGAGGAGAGTTCTCTCAGCATTTTTATTGCATGATGTGGAGGTGGCTCAGCCGGCCGCCTGATTGTTGTATTTCTTTGACAGGCGTTTCATCATCACTATTATTGTGACAAGAGCCAGTGTAAAAGCCATAAAGTCGCTGCATCCGACGCTGGCCCAGACTCCGGTCACACCATAGTGTTTCGGCAGTATGGCAAGCAGCGGCAGCAGAAATATGAGCTGACGCGTGAGCGACAGAAATATCGACAGAGCCGGCTTGCCTATCGACTGGAAGAAATTGGTGATTATGATCTGCACGCCTACAAGCGGGAAGCATATGAAGAAGATCCTGAATCCATTGCGCGCGATGCCGATGAGTGTCTCGTCGGTTGTGAAAAGCTTAGAGATCGTATCGGGCATGAGCTCTATCATGATCCATCCGGCCAGTGTGATACTGAATCCGGCGCATATGCCGAGTTTCAGGGTGCGCTTGACGCGCTCCCATTTCATGGCGCCGAAGTTATAGCCGAGAATCGGCTGCATTCCCTGGGTGATGCCGAACACAAGCATGACGAAGAACATGCCTACGCGGTTGAGTATGCCGTAGGCGCCTACTGCCATGTTGCCGTCGATCTCGTCGTCGCTGCTGTTCAGCAGCGCTTTGTTGAGAAACACGACAACAAAACAGGCGGTTATGTTCATCAGAAATGGTGAAAGTCCTATCCCGTACATCTTTTTTACGATGCTCCAGGAGAGCCATTTGTTGCTACGGCGGAAATGCACGAAGCTTTTTTTCGACAGAAAATGAGCCATGACCCATATGAATCCGCAAAACTGTCCCGTGACCGTGGCAAGTGCCGCGCCACGCATTCCCATGTCGAGCTTGAAGATGAAGATGGGTGCAAGTATCACGTTGACGATCACAGAAATGAGCGCCGAAATCATCGCTTTGGCCGGATAGCCGGTCGACCGCATCAGGTTGTTCATGCCTATGAACACATAGGAGAGAGGTGTGGCGTAGAGAACGACCTCCATGAACTCGCGGGCGAGGTGCAGAGTCTCTTTTGTGGCTCCGAAAAGCACAAGTATGTCATCGAGAAACAGCATTGTGATACCGCCGAAGACCACCGAGTGTATAATGCACATGGTCATGACATTGTTGACGACATCGGTCGCCCGGTTCACATTCTGCTGACCAAGGAATATCGAGGATATGGTGGCTCCTCCCACCGATACCAGTGTCGCGAATGCGATCACCAGATTCATCAGAGGGAGGTTGACGGCAAGTGCCGTCAGGGCGAGCGGCCCGACACCGCGCCCGATAAAAATACTGTCGATGATATTGTACAGCGATGTCGCCACCATTGCGATGATGGCGGGCACCGAGTACTGTATCAGGAGTTTGCCTATCGGAAGAGTTCCGAGGCTTGTAGGATTGCTGTTGCTTTTCAATGCTTTTCTTTTGGATACACGTGGATCTGTAGGGCATCGTAGGCGCGATCCACTTTTGCGCGTGCCTCGTCAAGTGTGTCGGCAGTAGCAAGCACGACACCCATGCGTCGGTGTCCTTTGATTTCAGGCTTTCCGAAAATACGCAGTTGCACACCGGGTTCTTTCAGGGCGTTTTCAAGGCCGTCGAACTCAATGGTGTCGGTGTCTCCCTCGACAACTACGGCACGTGAGGCCGACGGACCGTAGAACCGTATGCCCGGCACGGGAAGGCCGAGCAGAGCCCGCGCGTGAAGTGCAAATTCGCTCATGTCCTGCGAGATCATTGTGACCATGCCGGTGTCGTGCGGGCGTGGCGATACCTCGCTGAAGATCACTTCGTCGTCTTTTACAAACAGCTCGACACCGAATATGCCGTAGCCGCCGAGAGCGTCGGTGATCGCTTTGGCCATGGTTTTGGCGCTTTCGATCGCGTTATCGGTCATCGGTTGCGGCTGCCACGACCAGCGGTAGTCGCCGTTCTGCTGTATGTGGCCGACAGGCTCGCAGAAAACGGTGCCGCTGACGCTTCTCACCGTCAGGAGCGTTATCTCATAGTCGAAATCGACAAATCCCTCGACGATCACGCGTCCGGCACCGGCGCGTCCTCCTTCCTGGGCCTCGCGCCAGGCGGCATCGATATCCGAGGCTTTTTTCACTGTTGACTGGCCGTGGCCCGACGAACTCATCACCGGCTTCACCACACATGGCATTCCGATCTCCTCGACAGCGCGGTCAAATTCCTCGCGTGTCGATGCAAAACGGTAGGGCGATGTCTTCAGGCCGAGCTCCTCGGCAGCAAGGCGGCGTATGCCTTCACGGTTCATTGTGAGCATGGCGGCGCGTGCGGTAGGCACGACATGCCATCCCTCCTGTTCAAGTTTTACGAGTTCGGGAGTGGCTATGGCCTCTACTTCCGGGATGATGAAATCAGGCTTTTCCTCTTCAATGGCGCTACGCAGGGCGGCTGCATCGAGCATGTTGAACACCCGTGATTTGTGGGCTACCTGCATTGCGGGAGCGTTGGCATACTTGTCGCATGCCACAGTTTCCACGCCGAGACGCTGCAGCTCGATTACCACCTCTTTGCCCAGCTCTCCGCTGCCGAGCATCATTGCCTTTATTCCCTTTGAAGTACCTGCTGAACCGATTTTCATTGCTTGTATGTGTTGCTATATATTTTCCCTGAGTATTTGTTTATATCACTTCCATCCCCCCGGCGAGACGCTGCCGCAC
>JAIDKP010000320.1 GCA_029051445.1 Muribaculaceae bacterium
GTCATATTCCGGCTCAAATTTACGACATTTTTTGCAATAGTGTGTCGTAGACATTCTCCAATGACAGCCGGTCCGAATGTTGCGCTCATTATAGCACCGGTGAAACCGTTGATAGTCAGTGTTTGAGGGGAAATAAAAAATGGCAAACCGCTTTGAACTATTGAAGTCAGAAAAACGATTGATTTAAACAGCGACATTTTTCAACAGCAAAAGGATATCGTTTATTAGGCAGAAGTAGTATTTTTGCTGCATAAAAAGTAAAAAGATGACTCAGGAGAAAAAACTTGCCATAGAAGAGCGTGCGGTTGAGCTACTCCGTACGGTTTATGATCCCGAAATACCGGTGGATATATATTCGCTTGGTCTCATTTACAAGATTGATGTTGATGATTCAGGAAAACTGAATATCGATATGACACTCACAGCTCCAAATTGCCCGGCTGCTGATTTTATAGTTGAGGATGCGCGCTATAAGTTACAGTCAATTGATGGGGTTAATGAAGTGAATATTGAGATTGTCTTTGAGCCTGAGTGGACTCGCGACATGATGAGTGAGGAAGCAAAGCTTGAACTTGGCTTTCTCTGACTGCGGAGGATATGGCTGAGCGTGATCTGACATATTTTATTTCTGATCTCCATCTTGGAGCCGGTTATATCGCTGATCCCCGGGAGCATGAGAAGCAAGTGGTAGAGTGGTTGCGTAGCATTGAACCACGATGCCGCCGATTATATATGCTTGGTGATGTGATAGACTATTGGTATGAGTATCGCTATGTGGTTCCGAAGGGTTTTGTAAGGTTTTTCGGCCAACTTGCGTCAATGGCTGATAATGGAGTGGAAATTACTTGGTTTACAGGTAATCACGATATATGGATATTCGACTACTTGCCACGCGAGATCGGTATAAGGGTTGTAGATGGCTGTCTTGTTGAGAATATTGGTGGTGCAAATGTCTATATGGCTCATGGAGATGCAATAGGGAGTCTGAAGCCTGGATTTAAATTCATGAGGTGGCTTTTTCGTAATAGATTTGCACAAGTTCTATTTAGCGCGATACATCCGGGACTGACTATCCCATTGGCGCACATGTGGTCTTCATCCTCCCGTAAAGGTGCAACCGGGAAATATGACAGATATCTTGGCGATGACTGTGAGCCGATGGTGCCGTGGGCCAAACAGTATGCATCGGAGCATCAGGATGTGGATTATATTTTGCTTGGCCATCGTCACATCATGCTTGATCGGGCAGTTGGGGAGCATTGCCGTCTGGTTGTGCTTGGCGACTGGATCCGCCATTATTCCTATGCGGTATGGGATGGGGTTGATATGGATTTGAGAGTAAAATAAAAATATTTGTCGGGAAAGAGAGTTATTGCTATCTTTGCCGATGAAAAATAATGTCTCCGTAGTTCAATGGATAGAATATTGGATTCCGGTTCCAACGATTGGGGTTCGACTCCCCACGGGGATACAAAAAAGCAATTAGTTAATCGACTAATTGCTTTTTTTGTATATTGTTGTGACAGTAATGTGCGTTATGATGCGGTTTTGCAGATGGCAAAGCAGGTGATTGTAGCGGTAATGAAGCTGAGAAG
>JAIDKP010000321.1 GCA_029051445.1 Muribaculaceae bacterium
AACGCCGCTATTAAAGCCATCAGTCCGATTATCACCATCACATTGACATCTAGAAGTGCAAGCCAGCCTAAATATGCCGCAGCTTTGTCGGTGAAGTTGTCAACCCTGTAATGTTCAGAAATTATCCCGTTATATTTAGCTTTTGACAACGCCCCCTGCAGCTTCATGGCCTGTGCCTGAAAATCGTCAGGATCACCATCAGGGAAAACATCTATTCCCGAAGCATAGTCACCTCCGCCTGCATTAAGGGCACCAATAATCGTCGCAGAATCGACAAAAGCCACATTAGCGTCATAATCCACAAAATGCGTGTCGTAGATTCCTGAAACAGTAGCGCGGCGAAGCTTAGCCGCGCCGCCGATAAACATTGCTATGTCAACCCTATCCATTGTATCTACTCCAAGCGATAGCGCTGTCGCTGAAGACAGAAGTATCTCACCTCTACGCTCCGGCGCATTGCCTCTCAGTATAGATGATCCGATAAACCTACGGTGATTCTCTCCGGCCAGATTCTTCAGCATCAAACCGTCGAAACCTTCAGGGGACTTTACCATTGCCGGAGTCTGCCATACCGGCACACACTCAACGCCAGGAAAGACATCCTGTACTATGTCAGTCACCCCGGATGTCACCTCCACCATCGGCGTTTCATCAACCATGTACGGTGCAGAAATCGTAAGCGGAGCTTCGAAAGCCAGCAGACGCGCGGTCACTTCTTTTCCAAACCCACGGGAAACCGCAACTGTCAGTATCATCGTACACACAGAGAGTGCTACTCCGACAACCGCCACTACAGACCCGACCATAGTGCGGCGGTCGGATCCTATCAGGCTCATTCTGCGGGCTAAATATGAAGCAAACACTTTTTTATACTGTCTATGATTTTCAAGTACTCAAATATACGACTAATATTTGACGAAAAGAAAAGCGGAAAACATCTATCAGCCGCCGATAACCGCACAATATACAAAATATCCGCAAAGCACGACTTTCAGCACCACACTTATCATGAAACCGACAAAAGCTCCAAGTCCGGCTTTTGCAGCATCACCGACAGCCTTACCGCCTATAAGCTCACCAATCCATGCGCCAAAAAGCGGCCCCAACAGAATTCCCCACGGAGAAAAAAACACAATTCCGACTACAGAGCCTATCAGGCATCCCCATTTACCCCACTTGCCTCCCCCGCTATATTTAGTGCCAAGTATAGGCATCAGATAATCCAATGCCGACACGCCGACAACCAGCAGTGCCCACACCACAAGCTGAGTGATGGAGAAATCGTAGCGGTCGGTCGCCTGCAGCAGGAGAAGCCCCACATAGGAAACCGGCGGCCCCGGCAGTACCGGCAGAAAACACCCCAGAAAGCCTGTCAACAAACATATTGCCGCCAAAACATATAGCAGTATATCCATAATTCATTCTGTTTAGACCACGAATATAACTCCATTATTTAGAATTCAAGTGACCATTCCAGATTTTTAGCTTTACATAAGGCTTTATTTACTGCATTAATCAAATATCGCTCCTGAATTGTTATACCATCAGTTTTATTAATTTATCACTATGAAAGAAGCCACGTCATCAACAGCCTC
>JAIDKP010000322.1 GCA_029051445.1 Muribaculaceae bacterium
GTCGGAAAGGTGTCGTAGACGAGACGGGTCATCATCAAAAACACGCACTGTAGCTCCTGTTCCCAACGCACTTCTGGCTGCGGCGACACCTGCGATGCCGGCTCCGATAACAATCACTTCACATGGTACAATTCCGGAAATTCCGCCGAGAAGTATGCCTTTTCCATATTTGCTGTCGGCGAGTAGCCCGGCTGCGACTGCTATGGCAGCTCGTCCGTCGACTTCGGCAAGCGTGTCGGCGATGTGGCAATTGCCTGAATCATCGGTGACACGCACAAGAGAGATTATTGTGATGTGCCGTGCGATTGCCGCGCGCAACGTTTCGCCTGCGATATCGTCGGGCGCGAGCAGTGTAATCCATGTCGCGCCACGGTTTATCGATGGGATGTCGGATTGGTCAAGATCGCCTGATGTGATTATGATGTCTGACCGGAGTGTCGAGGCATGATCACGTATTGTTGCCCCGCAGCGGGAGTATCGGGCATCGTTGTAGTGTATGCCGTTTGCTGCTCCTGATTCAACTGCAATAGAAAGAGAAATCTCATTTCCATAGCTTTCGGTCAGCCATTTGACAGCCTCGGGAGTGAGAGGGAAACGCCTCTCTTCTCTCCCGAGGTTTGCCGGAAGTCCGATTGATATGCGCCGTAATGCGGTCATTGTCGCGGCGCGTTGCGGTTGAGTGTCAGGCTGCCCGGTGACCATGGCTGATTGTCAATAGCTTCGTGCAAAAATCACACGACGAGCCGATGGACGTCCTGTCACCATGCATACACCCGGTGTTGTGTCTCCTTCAAGAGGTATGCAGCGGATTGTGGCTTTTGTCTCGTTTTTGATCTTTTCTTCGGTTTCGGGAGTTCCATCCCAGTGTGCAAGGATGAATCCGCCTTTCTCGATTTCTACCTTGAACTCATCGTAGGTCTCGACAGTGCGTGTCATTTCGGCACGACGTTTGAGCGCTTTCTGATAGATGTTGTTCTGTATGTCTTCGAGGAGGTCTTTGACGTGATCAACAATACCCTCGAGGTGTCCTTCGGATTTCTCAAGGGTGTCGCGCCTCACGATCTCCACAGTGCCGTTCTCTATGTCGCGCGGTCCGATTGCCAGACGCACAGGAACGCCTTTGAGCTCATAGTCGGCAAATTTGAATCACGGACGGCGGTTGTCGGCATCATCATATTTTATGCTTATGCCGGCTGCACGGAACCGGTCTACGATCGGGTTTACTACTTCGGAAATTTTCAGACGCTGTTCTTCGGTCTTGTAGATCGGCACGATAACGACCTGTATTGGGGCAAGGTGGGGAGGAAGCACAAGTCCGTTGTCATCGCTGTGCGACATGATCAGCGCTCCCATCAGTCGGGTCGAGACTCCCCATGAGTTGGCCCATACATACTCAGGCTTGTTGTCTTTGTTGACATAAGTCACATCGAACGCCTTTGCGAAGTTCTGTCCGAGGTTGTGTGAAGTTCCAGACTGAAGCGCCTTTCCGTCCTGCATCATTGCTTCGATGGTGTAGGTGTTTACCGCTCCTGCAAAACGCTCGTTGGCACTCTTGACACCAATGATAACAGGCATTGCCATGAATTTTTCGGCAAAATCGGCATAGACGTTGATCATCTGTACAGTGCC
>JAIDKP010000323.1 GCA_029051445.1 Muribaculaceae bacterium
AAAACTAAATTTCGATTCTCCTAAAAATGTTTTCTTTCGACAAATAGCTAATTTTGCACTTGCCAGTTGAGAGTAGGTTTTACGTCCTCGAGGGCTTGTATGGGCCTTCGGGGATATTTTTGTATGGCAGCGCGACAAAAGTGTGTATATTTGCGTCGTTTCGGTTGCGTATTTTGGATAAAAAGTGTTATATTGCGACACGTCAAATTATCTTACGAGAATTATGCGTATCACGTTTCTTCGATTGATGCTTGTGTTGGCCGGACTTCTAATGCAGGTCGGGCATGCCGGAGCGATAACTCTGCGTAATATTACGACAACCGACGGACTGACATTCGGATCGGTCACCACGATCATGCAGGATCGCGACGGGCTGATGTGGTTTGGAACAATAGACGGCCTGAATATATTTGGAGGAACGCAGCTTTTCAGGTTTGGCGACAGTTTCATGGGGCATAATCTCTGTGGGTCTATGGTGTCGGCACTTGCAACGACCGACGACGGAAGCACCTGGATTCAGACGACAGAGGGGCTGCATCGGTTTCGTGCGTCGACAGATCTATTTGAATTCTACAGCGATTATCCCGAATATAAGGGCAAGTCTGAGCATTCGCTTGTGTTAGCATCGGGCAATCGCCTGTATCTTATGGCTCCAGACGGTATAATACACTATTTCGAAGAAGGATTTACAACGCGTTTTTATGCGTTGGACGGAGTTGATTTCCCCTCCGATAAGATTGTCGGGATGGATTGGTCGGATTCTGACAAGATTATTATATTCTGCACTGACAGAGTGCTGATCTATGGGTTGCACAAGTATGACGGTCGATATGTGTCAAACGGAGACAAGACTGTCTATAATGTTGATATAACGGATTGTTTTTTCGATGATGATAATCTGTGGGTGATCTGTCGAAACGGGGAGTTGCAGAACTATAATCCCAATCTCCAGGTGTTTAATACTGTAGCTGATCTTTCAGGGGAAATATCGCGGCGCAACGTTGTGACTGCCGTCTGCGCCGACCGTCATGGCAATGTTCTTGTCGGCTTTAAATCAGATGGCGTACTGAAACTGTCAGATGGCGGGAAAAAAGTTGAAGACACCGGCATAAGATCAGGAATCTTCCACATGGTGCATGACAGGTACCAGGACATTATCTGGATCGGAACCGACGGACAGGGAGTCATACAGTGGATCAATGACACATATTCGATCTATGCATGCATGTACTCCGATCTGCTCCACAGCATATTTACTCCGACGAGATCCATATATCTGGATACAACCGACAACTCTCTTTATCTTGGAACAAAGGGAGACGGCATACTGCGGGTTTCTGACTTTGTCCCTTATCATGCCATAAAGCCGTCTCAGCTGCAGATTCTGAATTCTCGTAACACTGGCTTGAGTGGTAACTCGGTGTATGTTATGAAGCAAAGCCGGCGTCCGCTTGTATGGATCGGATCGGAGGGCGGACTTGATTATCTCTCAAAAACCGACGGACGTATTCACCGCATAGGTAATGAACCTGATGAACTGAGGTACATACATGCGATTGTAGAGGATGGAGACAGCATTCTTTGGGTCGCAACGACAGGGCTCGGTGTGTTTAGGCTTGTTATCGAGGACACCCCGTCCGGGCTGGGGATTGCTTCATATGACAATTTTTATCTGCATGGCGGAGTTTCAAACTACTTTTTTACAATCATGCGCGGTGTCGATGGCAAAGTGTATGCGGGAAATCGTGGTGAAGGAGTCTTTTTGGTGACAAAGAGCGGGCTTGAGCATTTTGAGGTCGGAACAACTGAAAACGGCAGACTTATAAATGATGAGGTCTTTGTTCTTGAAATGACTCCTGACTCGGTTTTGTGGGTTGGAACCTCTAACGGAGTTCTACGTCATAATCCCGATGGTACTGAGGTGCTGTATGGTGCGGAGACCGGGTTTCCGAGCTCCTACATACACTCGATGTATTTCGATGGAGAAAATATTTGGTTTGCGACCAATGCCGGTCTGATACGGTTTGTGCCTTACAATGAGACTTTTCAGGTGTATGGCAGGCATAATGGTGTCAATATGGTCGAATTCAGTGACGGAGCCTTTTTTGAAAAAGAAGGACGGCTGTTTTTTGG
>JAIDKP010000324.1 GCA_029051445.1 Muribaculaceae bacterium
GTTCGGGCGGATAGGCCGCACAATTTCTCCCATAAGCGGCAAAGAGGTAAAAAAGCACACTGTCGAGGACATTCTACACGCAGCCAAACAATATCCCGAGGGCACGCGCATAGCTCTTTCTGTCAGTATAAACGTGCCCGACGGGCGCGACTTCACAACCCACCTCGACATACTCATAAAACAGGGCTACAGCAGACTTGTTGACAGACAGGGGCACTTTCTTGGCATTGAAGATCTCATCGGCTGTGCCGGCACCTCTACTGCAACCACCGATTACCAGCTGCTGATAGATCGCCTTTCAATCGCACACGACGGCGACGAGTTCAATCGACTGGCTGAAAGCGCCGAAATAGCCTTTTACGAAGGAAACGGACAATGCCAGCTTCTTGTATGGGACAACACTGATATCCATAAAGAACCGTCACGGCACACCTTTTCCAATCGGTTTGAAGCCGACGGGATAGAGTTTGAGGAACCATCCGACCAGATGTTCAACTTCAACAATCCCTATGGAGCCTGCCCCGTATGCGAAGGATTTGGCATGACTGTCGGAATCGACGAACGCCTGGTCGTACCCGACATGTCGTTGTCAATCTATCAGGATGCGGTTGCATGCTGGAAAGGAGAAAAGATGAGTGAGTGGAAGCGAAATTTCATACATCAGGCAGGAAGTTTCGATATCCCCATACACAAACCATATTCAGAACTGACTGAAGAACAGAAAAAACTTCTGTGGCACGGAAACGGAAAATTTGCCGGCAGCATCGACGACTTTTTTAAAATGGTCGATGAAAACCAATACAAAATACAATACCGCGTACTCAAAGCCCGCTATAGAGGTAAAACAATATGCCCCGAATGCCATGGGGCAAGACTCAAGAAAAATACCCAATACGTAAAAATTGCAGGTAAGAATATAACCGATCTTGTTAAATTGCGGTGCGGGGAGCTTCTGGATTGGTTGGGGGGCCTCCACCTCCAAGGCACGGACGCATTCAGCGGCCGCCGCCTGGTGGCCGAC
>JAIDKP010000325.1 GCA_029051445.1 Muribaculaceae bacterium
CCTGAGCCTCATCCATCAGATAATAGAGCAGAGTTGCATCACCGGCAAACTCCATCAGACCGTGCTGGCCGTCGAGCTCGGCATTGAGGGCGCGTTTGATCATACGTATCGCGAGCGGACTGCGCTTAAGTATCGTCTCACACCACTCAACCGTGGTCTCCTCAAGTTTTTCAAGAGGCACAACCGCATTCACCATACCCATTTCAAGAGCCTCGGCTGCGGTATACTGGCGGCAGAGAAACCAGATCTCGCGTGCCTTCTTCTGACCTACGCAGCGCGCAAGATACGACGAGCCGAAACCGGCATCAAAGCTTCCGACCTTCGGGCCTGTCTGACCGAACTTGGCATTCTCGCTTGCGATAGTCAGGTCACATATCACCTGCAGCACATTTCCGCCACCTATGGCGTAGCCGTTCACCATAGCGATCACAGGCTTGGGTATTGAGCGGATGGCACGGTGAAGATCAAGCACATTAAGACGGGGAACGCCGTCACCGTCAATATAGCCGCCAGAGCCTTTCACGTTCTGGTCGCCACCCGAACAGAACGCCTTATCACCTGCGCCGGTAAGTATTATCACACCGATCGATGCGTCCTCGCGGCATATATTCATTGCGTCAAGCATCTCGGTGTTTGTCTTGGGGCGGAATGCATTATACACACGCTCACGGTTGATAGTGATTTTCGCGATTGCGCCCCGGCGCTCAAAAAGTATATCCTCGTAATCCTTGATCTTGCTCCATTCCATGATTATATCTTTTTTATTTTTGTCAGTTCTGTCATTATTTTAGCGTTGACATCGGCATTGGTGTTCACTACAAGCACTGAACAACGGTCATTTTCCTCAAGCCACATTGCGCACTGCCGTCTCAGCGACTCGGCATCATAGGCCTCATAGACAGCCGCTCCGTATGCCTCACACACCATTCGCCAGTCAGTGTCAACCCTATTATAGAGATACCTCTCGCTCTCGGCCGTGTCACGGGTGTTTTTTATATATTTGAATATATTTCCCCCGCCGTTGGCAAAGACCACCATCTTAAAGCGTTCTCCGGCAAGTCTCCATGAAGCCAGTGCGCCGATATCATATTGTGCGCTCATATCACCGGTAAACAGCACTGTCATTCCATTGTAGACCGAAGCCGCCCCTATGGCCGTCGATGTCGACCCATCGATTCCGCTAACGCCACGGTTACAGTCCGTCCGATGTGCCTTGCGACGGCTCAGCCACTCATGATACCTGACCGTCATACCGTTAGACAATTGCAGATTAACGCCATCAGGGATCATTTCAGAAATTATCTTCACAGCCGTGAGATCACTCCATTCACTGTTGTCGACAATCTCTGCCGTCCTGGCATATGCCTCTTCCGATGCTTTCATCCACCTTTCCCCGTAATCCGATCCTTCACCTCCATACTCCCTCCCGTGTCTCATTGCCTCGGCAGTCTCTCTCAGGAAATCTGCCGGAGACATATCTATACGCTCAGTCAGACACATATAAGTATCCACTACTGCGTCCCCCTCTGCCACATGCCAGTGTTCGGCCGGAGCACACTCCCGAAGCCACTTCTTTGCCAGTCCCGACACAATCGCCCCTCCCGCCGTGATAAGCAAATCCGGCTTCAGTTCCCTACGACCGCCTTCCCCGAGCAGACAAAGTGTAGCCTCTATATTCCGCACACCCGCTCCGACATTCGCAAGCGGTTCGGCAAGCACAGCCACATTGCCGTTCCCGCCAAGACGCTTCAGCGCACGGTTCAGCCTGTCATCAGGAGGCATGCCGCCAAGCAGCAGAAGCACTCTCTTTTTCCCGAGCATACGCGACGCAAAATCGCGTCGTGCATCCTCCGTCAGCGACATCCTCGTCTCGCCTCTTTTGATTATCCGGTACTCGCCCTCCTCGATTTCTGTCTCGGAATTTATAGGTTCGTCGATCTCGACATTGATGTGCACAGGTCCGGGCCGTCCTGTCATGGTTGTCATCACAGCATCATTCAGAGTCCGCTCCACACACCATCGCGCGTCAGCGGTCACAGCCTCTGCCACAATGTCATAGCTACGCTTTACTATATTGGCCAATGCACATGGCTGCCTTATTGTCTGACTGTCCGCCTGGTCTATCCATCTTGCAGGACGGTCGGCACTCACCACTATAAGAGGTATGCAGCGGTAATACGCCTCAGCCACAGCCGGAGCCATATTGAGCAATGCGGTTCCCGACGTACACACTGCCGCGACAGCCTTTCCGCTGGCAATCGACTGTCCGAGAGCGATGAATGCGGCCGATCTCTCATCGACGGCTGTATTGCAGATCATTCCCTTCTCCCTCGCAAAAGCCATGACAAGCGGCAGATCTCTCGTGCCGGGACACAGCATCACACGCTCCACACCATGGCCACGCAATATGGCCGCAAGTGCCCGGCAGCCGTATTTCTCAGTCGTCATCATTGCTTTTTCGATACATCAGGCAGCAACGGCACACCGACTGCGCCTGCTGCCTTCATCTCCTACATTTTATTACTTATCCCGAACAGCCTGCAGGCATTCTGCGTAGTGATTTCACCGAGATCATCGACACTCATACCCATTTCATTGGCGACAAAACGTGCAGTATGCACCATATATGCGCTCTCGTTAAGCTTGCCGCGCTCAGGCACAGGAGCCAGATAAGGCGAATCAGTCTCAAGAAGAAGCTGACCGGGAGGTACAACAGGAAGAACCTCCTTTGTCGTCGCTTTTTTGAACGTTACAATACCGTTTATGCCGAAATACATATCGCCGAACTCCATGAGCACACGCTCGGCATCCTTGGCCGAGCCGCCGAAACTGTGCAAAACAGCCTGCGGAATCTTTGGCAGACCACGCAGCACCTCAAGAGTCGCGTCAAGGCCGTCCCGGCTGTGTATGATCAGAGGCAGCCCCAGCTCAAGCGCTTTACGAGCCTGCATATCAAACGCCTGCATCTGCAAGTCGAGAGTGGTTGCATCCCAGTGCAGATCTATCCCGACCTCTCCGACGGCACAATAGAGCCCCGGATTTTCATCCAGCTCCCTGACAACGACAGCAAGTTCCTCCCCCATCGTCT
>JAIDKP010000326.1 GCA_029051445.1 Muribaculaceae bacterium
GGGCCTGTATCACCCATTTCCCAGAAGTTGTCATGCTTGTTGCCATTGAGAATATGTGACTCAGGGAGATGCTTTGCCCAATATCCGGCAGCCTCATCATCGCGCGAAAGACCTTCTTCCGGGGCTCCTTCAAATACAGTCGCGTATAGACGCTCCGGATCGAGATGCAATACGTCGACCAGATATTCCCAGGCCCAGTCTATTGCTTCTTTTTTGAAGTAGTCACCGAACGACCAGTTGCCAAGCATCTCAAACATTGTGTGGTGATAGGTGTCGTGTCCTACCTCTTCCAAGTCGTTGTGTTTTCCGCTTACTCTAAGACACTTTTGTGAATCAGCGACTCTTGTCCATTTTGCCGGCTGATTGCCGAGAATGATATCTTTAAACTGATTCATTCCGGCGTTGGTGAACATAAGTGTTGGATCGTCTTTTACGACCATAGGAGCCGAAGGAACAATGTGGTGCCCTTTGCTCTCGAAGAAATCTTTGAAAGACTGTCTTATCTCTTTGGCTGTCATAGTTGTTGCCATTATATTTGCAAATAGAATACTCGCTATTGGTAAAATGATTTGCAAAGATAGCTTTTTTTGTATTTTGATTAATAAAAAACAGTTGTTTTTACTGAGTGATTTATTAAAACAATGTCAGCTTTTGTGTGGCCGGGTATTATTTCTGTGATGTTTTTAATGGTATTCATATGCTCGATATTGATCTCGAGGCTTGTCGGTATGTGGGATTTTTCTTAGTTTTGTGGTTGCAATGGACAACAAGACTTTTTTAGGAAAAGTATCGAAATTGACCGGGCGTACAGTAGCAGAGACCGGGCAACTTTCCGATGCATTGATGACTGTGTTGGCCGACTGTGTTACAGCCGGCAGGGAAGTCGTGCTCCCTGGGGTCGGACGGTTTTATCCGGTTCTTGAAGAGGAGACTGTCGTTGTTGACCGGACTACCGGTAAGCGCCTTCTTTTGCCGCCGGAGGCTATTGTGAGATTTGAATGTGCGCCATCGTTGGTAAACAAATTGAAGGAAGCCCGTCATAATGGATGATGACAAGATAGTAAACCTCAATGAGGTGATAAAGCGTATTGCGGTCCTTTCTGATGTCGATGAAGAAACTTCAAAAGAGTTTATGCAGGCGTTCAGCAGAGTGCTTGTAGATGCTCTTTTGAGCAAGGATAGTGTTGATATACGTGCGATCGGCCGATTCTCGGAGGATGAGCATGCGTCCGGAAATGTCAAGTTTGAGGCATCGCTTCCGCTTGCGAGTGTTGTCAATCGTCCTTTTTCATGCTTTGACCCGGTCGAACTTGACGACGAGTCGGATGATATTGAAAATGCATCTTCAGGAGATGTATCTGATGCGGAGATCTCTGTTGATTCGATGCAAGATGGGGCTACTGAAGAAGAGGCATTGCCTGATGGTATGCCTGAACTTCCGGATGAAGCCGTGATGCAGAAACCGGAAAACGAAAAGGCCTCGGAGTTATTTTTAGAATCAGCTGATACCGGTGATGCGGTTCCGATTGAAGAAGAGTATGAAGATGAACAGGGAGCTGTGGATGAGTCTGTGGATCCACAGTGGACTGAAACGGATGAAAATAAGCCGGAGCAGGATGTGGCGGCAACCGTCAGGATTGACAACCGTAAGCCATTGCAGGTGGAGATTGTAGGTGGGGAAGAGGAGAAAAAGCATCATCCGCTTGTTCGTTGGATTTTCTCGCTTGGACTTGTGATAGGGCTATGTGTCGGTTTTATAGCCGGAATACTTCTTTATGATTATATTTATCCGGTATCACAGCGCGATATTATTGCTGACGAGATAGATGATGTTGAGATGGCGGTTATAGAAGACGATATTGCGGCGGTAGATGAGGTTGTTGCAGTTGTCAGCGCTTCTTCTGAAGACAGTATTTATTCTCAGGCTGAAAATGATGATACAGCAGAGTCTGTGTCGGAGATTGTGAAACCTGTGCATGAAAGTGACAAGGGAGTTGTCACCGACACAGTCTCGGCTGGGCGTTTTCTTGCGACAATGGCGCGCAAGCATTATGGCTCATATGTATTCTGGGTCTATATTTATGAAGAGAACCGTCAACTTATATCTGATCCCGATAATGTAGCCATGGGGACGGTTGTTGTAATTCCGGATGCTGCAAAATATAGGATAGATGCAAAGTCGCCCGAGTCTATAAAAGCGGCTAAAGCAAAAGCTGCGGAGATTGCAGCCGAGCGTCGCAGACTGAGCCGGTAAGGCGGTAATAGGCCTTTGGGCCGAGTAAACCGGAAGCGTTCTTTAAAACCGGTTACTTAAATTTAACACTTATTCTAAGGGTTGGGGATGCCAATTCATTATTTTTGTATCGACCATTTTGGTCGGTTAATTTGTTATACAAATAAGTTAAATAAAAATATAATCCGTCAACCAAATTCTGACTTATGGGTGAATCGGTAAATATCAGGGAGCTCAATGAGATTGTAGCTTCAAAGAGTGATTTTATAAACCTTATCACTCGCGGGATGGATCAGACCATCGTTGGGCAGAAGCATCTTGTCGAGTCTCTTCTTATAGCATTGCTCTCAAACGGCCATGTGCTTCTTGAGGGTGTTCCGGGTCTTGCCAAAACATTGGCGATAAAGACTCTCGCGCAACTGATCGATGCAAAATACAGTCGCATCCAGTTTACTCCCGATTTGCTTCCTGCCGATGTGATAGGCACGATGGTCTATAGTATAAAAAACGAGACGTTTCAGGTAAAGAAAGGTCCTGTTTTCGCCAATTTTGTGCTTGCCGACGAGATAAACCGTGCTCCTGCCAAGGTTCAGAGTGCGCTGCTTGAGGCTATGCAGGAACGCCAGGTGACGATTGGTGACCATACTTTCGGTCTTGATGAGCCATTTCTTGTCATGGCAACCCAGAACCCGATCGAGCAGGAGGGAACATATCCGCTTCCTGAAGCTCAGGTCGACCGTTTTCTGCTTAAAGTTATAATCGGATATCCGTCTAAAGAAGAGGAAAAACTTATTGTAAGGCAGAATCTCAGCAATGAGAAGAAGCATATAATGTCTCTTCTTAAACCGGAAGAAGTTATATCGGCTCAAAAGATTGTCGAGAAGATATATATCGATGAGAAAATTGAGAGGTATATTGTCGATATAGTGTTTGCTACTCGTTTTCCGGCTGATTACGGATTATCGGATCTGAGCTCGATAATATCTTTCGGAGCTTCTCCGCGTGCTTCAATCTCGCTTGCAAAGGCTGCCAAGGCATATGCATTCCTGCGTCAGCGTGGATACGTCATTCCTGAGGATGTAAGAGCTGTATGTCATGATGTTCTTCGTCACCGTATCGGTCTGACTTATGAAGCGGAAGCCAACAACATCACAGCTGATGAAGTGGTTTCGGAAATCCTCGACAAAGTAGAGGTGCCCTGATCCTGAATGTGAACTAACGCAAAAATGCAAACAAAAGTTGATCTCTGTTTAGAGGTCAATGAGATCTCCTTTTCCTGTGTATGGATGCCAAAGAACTGATTAAGAAGGTAAGAAAGATTGAGATAAAGACCCGTGGACTGTCAAATAATGTGTTTGCGGGTGAGTATCATTCGGCCTTCAAAGGACGTGGCATGACTTTCTCTGAGGTCAGAGAGTATCAGTACGGTGATGATATAAGAGACATAGACTGGAATGTCACTGCCCGCCATAACCGTCCCTATGTTAAGGTGTATGAGGAGGAGCGTGAGTTGACAGTTATGCTTCTGGTCGATGTTTCGGCAAGTCGTCTGTTTGGTGCTGTCGGAATGGACAAACGTGAGATGATAGCGGAGATATCTGCTACGATTGCATTTTCTGCAATTCATAACAATGATAAAGTCGGTGTTATATTCTTCTCTGATAAAATCGAGAAGTTTATTCCACCGAAAAAAGGGAGAAAACACATCCTGTTTATTATAAGTCAGTTGCTGGACTTTGAGCCGGAAAGCAAAGGCACTGAT
>JAIDKP010000327.1 GCA_029051445.1 Muribaculaceae bacterium
AACTGCGGCGTGCAGCTCTATGAGCAGGGAATCCTTGAAAAATACGATGTAAAAGTACTTGGTACGCCTGTGCGCGCGATCATGGACACCGAGGATCGCGAACTCTTTGTGAAGAAACTTGACGAGATTGATGTGCGCACTATCAAAAGTGAGGCTGTCAATACTGTCGATGACGCTCTCAGTGCAGCGGAGTCGCTCGGATATCCGGTGATCGTGCGTGCGGCATATGCTCTCGGCGGTCTCGGAAGCGGATTCTGCGACACCCCCGAGGAGCTTGTGGCACTCGTGGAAAAAGCCTTGTCGTTCTCGCCTCAGGTGCTTGTGGAGAAATCGCTCAAAGGCTGGAAGGAAGTGGAATATGAAGTTGTCAGAGATGCCTATGACAATTGCATCACGGTGTGCAATATGGAGAACTTCGACCCGCTCGGCATACACACCGGCGAGAGCATCGTGGTCGCACCGTCGCAGACCCTCACCAATGAGGACTACCACTACCTGCGAAAACTTGCAATCAAGATCATTCGACACATCGGCATAGTCGGCGAATGCAACGTACAGTATGCATTCGACCCTAAATCGATGGACTACCGTGTGATCGAGGTCAATGCACGATTGAGCCGCTCGTCGGCACTTGCATCCAAAGCCACCGGCTACCCGCTGGCATTTGTCGCCGCAAAACTCGGTCTCGGCTACGGACTGTTTGACCTCCGCAACAGCGTCACCCGCGAGACTTCAGCTTTCTTTGAACCGGCACTCGACTATGTGGTCGTGAAGATACCGCGCTGGGATCTGGGCAAATTCCACGGTGTGCGTCGTGAAATCGGCTCTTCGATGAAATCGGTTGGCGAGGTCATGGCCATAGGACGCACATTTGAAGAGGCGATACAGAAAGGTCTACGCATGATAGGCCAGGGAATGCACGGTTTTGTAGGAAATCACGAGCTCAAAGTGCCCGATGTGAAAAAAGCTCTCCACGAGCCTACCGACAAGCGTGTGTTCATACTGTCGCAAGCCATGCGCGACGGATATACTGTCGACGAGATACACAATCTCACAAAAATCGACAAGTGGTTCCTGTACAAGCTTGAGAACATAATATCTACCGAGCGTGAACTCGGTAAATACAATAAGATCGATGACATCTGTCCCGGTCTTTTACGCCGGGCCAAAGAGCAGGGATTCAGCGATTTCCAGATTGCGAAGATTGTTCTCGGAACCGAGGAGTCATCAGCCCGTCCCAACGAAAGCAATCTTGCTGTACGCCAATACCGTATCAGCAAGGGTATAACCCCGGTAGTGAAGCAGATCGACACGCTGGCAGGAGAGTTTCCGGCACAGACCAACTATCTGTATCTCACCTACAACGGCACAGAAAACGATGTGAAATACCTCCATGACCACCGTTCGATAGTCGTGTTGGGATCAGGTGCCTACCGCATCGGCAGCTCGGTAGAGTTTGACTGGTGTTCTGTCAATGCTCTCATGACAGTCAAAAAAGAGGGATGGCGATCGGTTATGATCAACTATAATCCCGAGACTGTGTCGACCGACTACGACATGTGCGACCGGCTCTATTTCGACGAACTCACATTTGAGCGCGTCATGGATATACTCGAGCTTGAGAATCCTCACGGCGTGATACTCTCGGTAGGCGGACAGATACCAAACAACCTCGCCACACGCCTCGACGAACAAGGCATAAACATACTCGGCACATCGGCAGCAAGCATCGACAACGCCGAAGACCGCCACAAATTCTCGGCAATGCTCGACCGACTCGGCATCGACCAGCCACGCTGGCGCGAGCTCACTTCTCTCGACGACATCAACAGGTTTATCGACGAGGTCGGCTTCCCCGTGCTTGTGCGTCCAAGCTATGTGCTGTCGGGTGCGGCGATGAATGTATGCTCCAACCATGAGGAGCTTGAGCGCTTCCTGCGGCTTGCAGCCAACGTCTCTCCGCAGCATCCTGTGGTTGTCACCGAATTTATCCAGCATGCCAAGGAAATCGAGATGGACGCTGTCGCACAAGACGGAGAGATCAAAGCCTATGCCATATCGGAGCACATTGAGTT
>JAIDKP010000328.1 GCA_029051445.1 Muribaculaceae bacterium
ATACTTCTCTCGCCGCAGCACGCTTCGTATTGCCGGGTGCATGTCGGTCGGACAACAGAACATTATGCGGCATCCGAGTTCCTGTGCAAGGTTTCCCACTGTCATGACCCATTGACGGAATCCGGCTTCAAACTGGGCGTTTGGCTGAGTGTAGACAATTATTCGTGCTACGGTGTTGACCGGAGTATAGCAGCGCGAGATTACCAGCATACGCCGTGTAAGCGACAGCAACTGCTCGATCTTCGGTCCAAGAAAAGAGTCTACTACGGTCGATTTGCGGTGCATGCCCATGACAATGGCGTTTATGTCGCGTTCTTCGGTGACATTGACAACGCCTGTGATGGTGTTGAGGTCGAAGCGTTCTATCGGAATGACGGGAAGATCGGCCGCCGATGCCACCTGTCGCGCCAGATCAAGAGAGGCTCGTCCGACGGCTCTGCTTTTCGGGGTATTGTCGTTGCGTACATGCAGGGTGTAGACCGACAGGTCGGTGCGCGGTCGGTGCAAGCCGCTTATCATGATGGCCAGTTCCATAAGTCCCGGCGCTGTCACGGGGTTTGAGACCGGTACAAGCATGTTGACGATGTTGCGTCGTGTGGTAGCGGTAGTTTCGGATTCGTCGCCGCTTTCCTCCTCTTCAAGCATCCTGAGTTTTATCTTTGCCGCCGCTCTTGCGGTCACAATCGGCGCAATTGCACATGTGATGAGTATGACAAGTACGGTGCTGTTCAGTATTGTCTCATCCATCATGCGTGAGCCATCGGGCAGAAAAGTGTTGTAACCGATTGTGACAACAGCCAGTGCTACAGCTGTATGGGCGGTAGTTAGGCCGAATAGCATGCGTCGGTCGCTGGCCTGCATACGGTAGCATATCTGTGCGATCCAGGCAGCGATCCATTTCGAAGACAGTGCGACAGCAAGCATTATGGCCGAAACTGTTATCGTAGCCCAGTTAGTCACAAGGCTCAGGTTGATCATCATGCCTACCCCGATAAGGAAATAGGGAATGAAGATGGCGTTTCCGACGAATTCGATGCGCGACATAAGAGGGGATGCCGGCGGGACAAACCTGTTTAAAACGAGTCCTGCGAGGAATGCTCCGAGCACTCCTTCAAGGCCAATGGCTTTGGCTATCCATGCTGAAAGGAAGACGAGTGCCAGCACAAACACGTATTGGGTGACTCTGTCGCTGAATCGTTTGAAAAAGAATCGGGTGAGACGCGGGTATATCAGTGCTATCGCAAGACAGTATAATGTCATCTCACCGAGCAATATCAATATGGACGAAGGGTTGAATGTTCCTTCGTTGTTTATGTTGACAACTGTCGCAAGGGTTATGAGTGCTCCGACTACAGCGAATATTGTCCCGACTACTGAAATCAGTACCGACGGGACTTTTGTAACACCATAGCGTGCTGCAACAGGGTATGATATAAGTGTGTGTGATGCAAACATCGATGCGAGAAGCACCGATATGGGTAGGTTGAGGTGTAAAGTGTAGTAGCTTACCGCTGTCCCCATTGCCATCGGTATGGCAAAAGTGAGGATGCCGAAAAGAATGCCTTTGCGGAAATTTAGCTTGAGATGGTACATGTCGATCTCAAGTCCGGCCAGAAACATCAGGTATAGGATACCTACCTCTCCGAAAATCAGGAAGCTGCTGTCTCGGTCAAGAAGGTGTAACCCATAAGGGCCGACAGCCACACCGGCCGCGATCATACCCACAATGTGCGGAATCCTGAGCCTGTTCAGTAGAATCGGAGCAAGCAGGATTATCGCAAGAACAATAAAAAATATTGTTATGGGAGATGATGCGAGCGGTGTGGTTGTCAATGCACGTTATGGCTTTAAAATCAGAGGTTCTTATTTTGCGTGGGCGATCATGTACTGGGCGATCTGCACGGCGTTGAGTGCGGCGCCTTTTTTGATCTGGTCGCCAACGACCCAGAACGACAGTCCGTTGGGGTTGGCGAGATCCTGACGGATGCGGCCTACGTAGACGGGGTCTTTGTGGGCGATGTCGAGAGGCATAGGATATATCTTTTCTGCCGGATTGTCAAGCACTACAATGCCTTCGGCTTTTGAGAAAGCCTCGCGGGCCTGTGCGGGTGAAACGGGTTTCTCCGTCTCAATCCATATGGCTTCGCTGTGGGCGCGCATTACGGGGACGCGCACACACATGGCGCTGACGCTGATTTCCGGCGCATGCATGATCTTGCGTGTCTCGTTAAACATCTTCATCTCCTCCTTGGTGTAGTCGTTCTCGGTGAAGACATCGATGTGAGGTATGATATTGTAGGCAAGCTGGTAGGCAAATTTCTCGACGGTGGGTTTCTCGCCGCGTGCGATCTGCGAATATTGTTCGACGAGTTCGTCCATCGCTGCCGCTCCGGCACCGCTTGCAGCCTGATATGTAGCTACGTGCACGCGTGAGATGGGCGAAATGTCGTTGAT
Source organism: Muribaculaceae bacterium (assembly GCA_029051445.1). Taxonomy (GTDB): domain Bacteria; phylum Bacteroidota; class Bacteroidia; order Bacteroidales; family Muribaculaceae; genus JAFLTL01. The sequence goes on from JAIDKP010000328.1 coordinate 2,455, forward strand.
CGGCTTGAGGGCGACAACCATCTGGATGGTCGTGCAGTTGGGGTTGGCGATGATGCGGCGCGGTGCGTTGAACGCATCCTCACCGTTGACTTCAGGCACAACCAGAGGCACATCGCTGTCCATGCGGAATGCGCTTGAGTTGTCGATCATGATGGCTTTGCCCGAGGTGATTACGTCGGCGTATTCTTTGGAAGTGCCTGCTCCGGCCGAAGTAAATGCGAAGTCAACGTCGGCAAAGTCGGAAGCCGAGTCACGAGTAAGTTCCTTTACAATATATTCTTTTCCGCGGAATGTATATGAACGACCCGCGCTGCGGCTCGAACCGAAAAGAAGAAGCTCGTCAATCGGGAAGTTCTGCTCGTCGAGTACGCGCAGAAACTCTTGTCCGACGGCACCGCTTGCGCCTACAATTGCTACTTTCATTTTTTGCTTAGAGGTTACTTATTGGAAAATGTTTTAGGCTGTATGTGTCATGCCGTTTTCAGGCAATGGTAGTGCCTGCTCCGGGTGTGGAGATGCGGCTGTAGTGTATGATTTTTACCCGGCTTACCCCACGGTCAATGGCGGCAAAGGCGTTATCGAGTTTGGGGATCATGCCTCCCTCGATTATTTTTTTGCATTTGAGTTCGGCGAATGTATCCCGGTCGATGGTCGTGATGACGCTATTGTCGTCGGCGGGATCGGAAAGCACTCCGTTTTTCTCGAAGCAGAATGTGAGGGTCACATCGTAGATCTCTGCCAGTCCTGATGCAATTTCACCTGCCATTGTATCGGCATTGGTGTTGAGCAAGTGTCCATGCATGTCGTGGGTGAGCGGTGCGATGACCGGTATGGTTCCGATTGAGACGAGGTTTCTGAATGCTTCAGCGTTCACAGCTGTTACGTCTCCTACATTGCCGTAGTCTATTCCGTCGACAGGAGGGCGTCGTCGTGATGTGACGAGATTGAGGTCTGCTCCTGTAAATCCGGCCGCGTTGCATCCGAGAGCCTGCAGTGAAGCCACAAGGCGGCGGTTGACATCTCCGCCATAGACCATTGTCACGATTTCAAGCATTGCATCGTCGGTGATGCGGCGTCCGTTGACCATTGTGGTCTCAATTCCGAGGCGCGAGGCAAATCGTGTGGCAGAGCGTCCGCCGCCGTGAATGAGAAGTTTTGCTCCCTCTATTGCAGCAAACGCATCGGTGAACGCGCGCAACGATGACGGATCTTCAAGTATCGCGCCTCCGACTTTAACGATATTCAGCGGTTGTTTCATCAGTCTTCTTTTTCTGCAAACTCCATGAGGTATGCTTTAATGAATCCATCGAGCTCACCGTCCATAACACCTCCGACATCAGAGGTCTGGTGTCCTGTGCGGTGGTCTTTGACGCGTCGGTCGTCGAAGACGTAGCTTCGGATCTGTGATCCCCACTCGATCTTCATCTTGCCCGCTTCGATTTTAGCCTGCTCCTCCAGACGGTGTTTCATTTCCTTCTCATAGAGGATAGAACGGAGGTGACGCATTGCGTTTTCCTTGTTTTTCGGCTGGTCTCGTGTCTCGG
>JAIDKP010000329.1 GCA_029051445.1 Muribaculaceae bacterium
GAGCCTCTTGTCGGATTCGAACCAACGACCCCGAGATTACAAATCACGTGCTCTGGCCAACTGAGCTAAAGAGGCGTCTTTGAAAGATCTCTTTGATTGTGGATGATGTTTGTCATCCCTGAAATCGCTTGCAAAGATAGTGCCTTTTTTTGTTCTACCAAAAAAAATGAGACTTTTTTTTCGTGTGTTGGCCATTTTTGCAGTGTTGTGTGTTTTTTTGATTATGTTTGCATGGGGGGATGAAGTTGTTTGAAGTATAATTTATGGAATAATATTAAAGAATATGGGAGATATCATTTCGGGGCGTCTTGAGGCTCTTAGAATGAAAATGAGAGACAGTGGAGTCTCGGCAACAGTGATACCGCAGAGTGATCCTCACCAGAGTGAGTATCTTGCGTCGCACTGGCAGGCACGGCGGTATTTTTCGGGTTTTACCGGATCGGCCGGTACTCTTGTCGTGACGATGTCGGATGCCATGCTCTGGACTGATTCCCGATATTTCATACAGGCTTCCTCGCAGCTTTCGGGGAGCGGTATCGGTCTGATGAAGGATGGTCTGGCCGGTACTCCCTCGATAAATGCGTGGCTTGCGGCAAATATGGTGCGTGGCGGTGTTGTGGGTGTCGACGGCTGGCTGGTATCGGCTGAGGCTGCCCGCTCGATGGAGTCGGCTTTGGCTCAGTATGACCTGAAGCTTGATATGGAGTTTGATCCTGTGGACGGGTTGTGGGCCGACAGGCCTGCTCTGCCCAAGGGTGAGATTTTTGTGCATGAACTGAAATATGCAGGTGAGAGTGCCTGTGAGAAGATCGGACGCATAAGGGAGGCTCTGGCGGGGCGCATGGTGAAGTCGGTGTTTATATCGGCTCTCGATGAGATTGCATGGACTCTTAATATAAGGGCATGTGATGTGAAGTGCAATCCGGTGGCCACGGCGTTTCTGTATGTGGGGCTGACGGAGTGCGTGCTGTTTGTGGATGGGGACAAGCTGACGGCGGGCGTGTCGGCTCATCTTGCCGAGGCCGGTGTGCGGACGCGCGGTTATGACGGTGTCGCTGATTTTCTCGCGGGTCTTCCCGGTGATGAGCGTGTGCTTATAGATGCCGGAAAGACTGCGGCGGTTGTGGCCTGTATGCTCGGCGATCGTGTCGTGGAGGGTGAATGTCCGGTCGCGATGATGAAGGCGCGGAAGAATGCCGTGCAGATCGATGGCTTCCGCCACGCGATGGTGCGCGATGGTGTGGCTCTGACTGAGGCTTTTGCCGAAATCGACCGCAGGATGCGGGAGGGGGTGCGGACAACGGAGCTTGATGTGGCTGATATACTGAGAGAAAAGCGTAGCGCGCAGGATCTTTTCTTTGACGAGAGTTTTGATACTATCGCCGGACATGGTCCCAACGGGGCTATTGTGCATTACTCGGCTACGGAAGAGACTAACGCGGAGTTGAGGCGTGGGAATCTGCTGCTTGTGGACAGCGGTGCGCAGTATCTCGACGGTACGACAGATATTACGCGCACTATATCGCTTGGCGATGCGACGGCGCTTCAGAAGCGCGATTTCACGCTTGTGCTGAAGGGTATGATCGCGCTTGACATGGCGGTGTTTCCGGCCGGGACGCGAGGCGTTCAGCTTGATGTGCTCGCACATCAGTATGTGTGGCGCGGACAAAACAATTATCTGCACGGCACCGGGCATGGTGTGGGGCACTTCCTGAATGTGCACGAGGGTCCGCAGACGATAAGAAACAATAATAACATGACTCCTATTGCCGAGGGTATGGTCACGAGCGATGAGCCGGGGCTTTACCGCGAGGGTGTGCATGGGGTGCGTTGTGAGAATCTGATACTGACGGTGAAGGCTTCGCCAGTGGCTCATGGTGACGGAGCGCCGTTTCTGAAGTTTGAGACGCTGACTCTTTTCCCGTTTGACACGACTCTTATCGATATGGATCTTTTCACTGCCGAGGAGAGGGCATGGCTGAACGGCTATCATGAGAGGGTGAAGGCAGCTATTATGCCGCATCTCAATGATGACATGTCGCGGCAGTGGCTCGAGAAGGCTACAAAGGCGATATAGCGGATCGCGGCGTATGGCCATTTAACACAGTTTGATTTTATAATCTTATTTAATTTTGTCAAAAAAAAGATATGGCTCTTATTATACCTCTGCGCGGAATCGCGCCTAAGATCGGCAAGGACTGTTTTCTTGCCGAGAATGCTACGATTGTCGGTGATGTGGTCATCGGCGAGGGATGCTCGATATGGTTCAACACGGTGCTCCGTGGCGATGTGAACTCGATAAGGATCGGCGATCGTGTGAATATTCAGGACGGGTCGGTGCTGCACACGCTTTACCAGAAGTCGACCATTGAGATCGGCAATGATGTTTCGATCGGCCATAATGTGACGCTGCACGGCTGCAAGATCAAGGATCTGGCGCTTATAGGTATGGGGGCGGTCGTTATGGATGACGCAGAGGTCGGCGAAGGGGCGCTTGTGGCTGCCGGATCGGTGGTGCTTTCGCGCACTAAGATCGGCGCTCACGAGCTGTGGGGTGGTGCTCCTGCCAAGTTTATCAAGATGGTCGAGCCTGACAAGGCACGTGAGATGAACCAGAAGATCGCACGGAATTATCTGATGTATTCGCAGTGGTATGACGAGCCGCAGGATAATGCGGTGCCGGCAGGAGAAGAATAGTGGCGTAACAAGGTGTCTTTCAGATACGATTTGTTGTTAATATTATTACCGGGCACACCCTTAGGGTGTACCCGGCTGCTGTTTCTGATTGGGCGTTGTTGCCCGGTGGGTGTGTTAAGGGGGGCTATTTTTTGCGCTCGGGCAGGATGCCTGAACGGTAGGCGTGGAGGAGTTCTTTGAGTTCGGTGATCTGGTTGGCGATGACTCGCCCTTTGTCGGTGTCGCGTACGCGTATGCGGCGTGCCGATGACTCGACGAGGACGGTCGTGCCTGCAATGTCGGAGCCGGTGCGTATGACTTCGTCGACCGATGTGAACGGTTCGTGTTTTACGAGAACAAATCCGGTGCTATGATACACAAGTGTGTATCCGGCTGTGCCTGTCTTGTTGTGGTATGGTTCGGCGAATCCTCCGTCGATAACCATGAGGCGTCCTTCGGCGCGTATGGGTGTCTCGCCTTTGACGGCTTTGACCGGGACGTGCCCGTTGATGATGTGTCGGTGCTCGCCTTTGACCGAAAATTCGTTGAGTATCATGTCGCAGATGCCAACGTTGTCGCGCATGGTGTAGTATGCTCCTTTTTCTTCGTGGTGTGTGGTTTTGTCATCGATGAAATAGCGCTCGAATGTTGTCATGCGGCTTTTGTCGAACAGCGGCGAGTCGGGACCGCACCAAAGATACCAGTAGTAGTCTTTGGAGTACTGTCGTATTGAATCGGTGGTATCGTCGTTGAACGGCGCGCGCATGAGCAGGCTTATGCGGTCGTATAATTTCCGTCCGGCAAGCTCTTCGCCCATCACGCTGATTTTTTTGAGTGTGCCGTCGTGGCATAGTGGCATTGAGGCGTGGAAGAGAAGGTTTGAGTTGCAGACGGCGTAAAGGTTTCCGTTGGATATGAGCACTTTCATGTGTCGCCGTAGTTTGTCGCTGACACGGAACGAGTGGTGCAGTTTTTCGACGAGTGATTTTTCGTCGGTTGTGAGTGAATAGGGGTCGGCCGGATC
>JAIDKP010000033.1 GCA_029051445.1 Muribaculaceae bacterium
CTCGTGGGCTCGGAGATGTGTATATGAGAAAGGGATGTGTGTGGGGCCACACATATGATGCATTTGGGATAGTCGGGTACAGTCACCTCTACTTTCCATCCCAACGGTTTCAGTAAGTTCAATTCTTTTTAGGAAGAGAGCTGTTGAGTTCGTGGAGGATTTCGAGCACTTCTTTTTCAAAACTTTCACTGAAGGCTTTGTATGCCTTGCGGTAGTAGCTGCGACGTGCCTTGTTGTACTCGGCCTTGTTTTCGAAGTCCTTTGGAGTGTGGTCAAATGATATCGACAGACGCTCCATTGAGTCGGACAGAAGGGCTGCGGTTTTCACGATAGCTTCCGAAAGGCGTTTCTCATCGCTTCCCTGAATATATGCGGCGGTCACTGCGCACTCTGAGGCGATATCGCCGCAGATGGCATGGATGTTCTTTTTGAGACGACGTTTGTTTGCCATGGTCTGAGTTGTAAAGTGTTTGTAAAATGTTTATGACACCGACGGTGTCAGATTTGACTCATTGGGCAGCCTCCGGCTTGTGCAGATTCTGCTCTCTGAGAAATTTCTTTAGTGCCGAGACGGTCGGAGGCAATGCCAGTTGCCGTACCGCCGAGCCCGATTTAATCCGTTCCATTCTTTTCGGGGCGACAACACAGGTCTGGGTGTTTTCCTGTACTACACTGCCGAATTTGGCCGGATGTACCGAAGCAAGTATCACTCCTTTTTCTCCTTGATGCATGTGGCTTTCGAGCGCATACATTGTGGCGGCCGTATGGGGGTCGGTCAGGTAGTCGTATCTGGTCAGAGTCTGCCGCATGGCGGCTCTGATTTCATCGTCGCTGACTTCAACAGCTGAAATGTCTTCCGACATGGCTTCGGCCGAGTTGCCGTACATCGCGAAAAGACGCGGCAGATTACCGGGATAGCTTACATCAAGTGCTCCGGCGATCGACGGCTCGGCGTTGCCCCCCTGCCATACTCCTGTGCGCAGGAAGCGTGAGAACGAATGTCCTTTGCTGCAGGCTGTCACAAATCGCACATTACCGAGTCCCATGCGTTTGGCTATGACTCCGGCTGCAAGTGTGGCAAGACTGCCCGAAGGCAGTGCGAACACGATCGGGTCATCCGGTTTGCATGTGCCTGTGCGGTGCATCTGTGCTTTGGCATGGAAGAATGTCACGATAATAGGCAGCAGTCTCATGAAGTTCAGAGTATTGCCGCTTACGAGATTGTTGGCATCCGTGAATTCACGGTCGGACAGCAACTCGTACAGCATACCCATGCACTGGTCAAGAGAGCCCTTGACCTCAATGGATGTGGCGTTTTCTCCTGAGAGCATGAATCCGGTGCGCTTGTCGCGTCCCGACTCGTCGCGCGGATGAAGTATGTAGACGTGTGCTCCGGGGACATCTTTCATCGCGTCGGCAAGAGCCATACCTGTGTCTCCTGCAGTGGCGGCGATCACATTCACCCTCCGGTCGGTGCTACAGCAGTCGTATCTCGACATGAATGCAGCCAGAAAACGTGTGCCGAGATCGCGCACTCCGAGTGTGGGGCCGTGAAAAAGCTCAAGCGACATTATGTCATCCGACAGACGCTGCAGCGGTATTTCGAAATCAAGCGCGCTTGCTGTGGCCTCCCGCAGCACCGATGGGTCGATATCCTGACCGAGTATTGCAGCTGTGATGATGTAGGCACAATCGGTAAGCGACATCCCTTCGAGGTTTTTGAATACAGCCGACGGAATCGTCGGGATTGACTGCGGCATGTAGATGCCTCCGTCGGGCGCTACCGGATGATAGAACATTTCCCTGAAATCGGCTGTGAATCCGTTTTGGGGAGATGAAGTGCTTACATATTCCATTTATCGGGTGGATGATGTTAGAATCCTGTCAACGTATGTTTGCAATACTGATTATGTCGGCGAATACTCCTGCTGCCGTAACCTCGGCTCCTGCTCCATATCCCTTGATGATGATGGGATGCTTGTGGTAGCGTGAGGTCGTCAGTGATATAACGTTGTTACTGCCCTCAAGGTTGTAGAAAGGATGGTCGTTTGACACGCTTTCGAGGCTGACAGATGCGCTTTCGGTGTCAAAACGTGCCACAAAACGGAAATGACGGTTGGCCGACTGTGCTTCCGACCGTCGGTTCTCGAAATCATCGTCAAGTGTTTTCACTGCCTTGAAGAAATCCTCTACCGAGCCTTCGAAAAATTCGTCGGGTATAAAGAGGTTCTTTTCCACATCGTCCTGCTCAAGACGGTATCCGGCTTCACGGGCGAGTATGACAAGCTTTCTCACGACATCTTTTCCCGAAAGGTCAATGCGTGGATCCGGTTCGCTGTATCCTTCACTCATGGCTTTCTCTATAGCGTCAGTCTCTTATACTCATCT
>JAIDKP010000330.1 GCA_029051445.1 Muribaculaceae bacterium
CTGTATATGTCGAGGTATAAGCTTGAAAATAGGCCAGATACTTCAACTCCGGATACTTCTTGCCAAAAAAGGCCTTCCCCTTGGCAATCTGTTCTGCTACCGAATCGCCTGCATCACAGTACGAAGGCACAAAAGAACGGTTGTCACAATAAATACACCCCCCGCGTCCGATCGAGCCGTCGCGGTTGGGACAAGTAAAACCGGCATTTACCGATAGCTTCTGAACTTTGCAGTCGAACTTTTCACGCAAATACTCGCCATAGGGCGTAAAACGGCTCACCATCTCGTTGCCCTGTCAAGCAGAATAGCATCAAGAACAGTCATTGCTGCCATCGACTCGACCACAGGCACAGCACGTGGCAATACACATGGATCGTGACGACCCTTGGGTCTCACCGTCACCTTATCGCCGTCAGGATTAATCCCGACCGTCTCTTGCAGTAAAGTAGCCACAGGTTTAAATGCCACACGCATCACGACAGGCATGCCATTGGAAATACCGCCCTGAATACCACCTGAATTATTAGTAATTGTGCACACGCGCCCATCGGAATCTATAATCCACTGGTCATTCATCTCGCTGCCAAGGCGCGAGCATCCGGCAAATCCCATACCGATCTCAAAACCTTTGGCCGCATTGATGCTCATCATGGCGGCTGCGAGACGGACATTAAGCTTGTCGAACACCGGCTGTCCGAGCCCTGCCGGCAAGCCGGTGATCACACACGTTACCACACCGCCTACTGTATCTCCTCTCCCCTTCACTCCCTTGATAAACTCCTCCATTCTGGCAGCCACAGACGCATCAGGACAACGCACGGCATTAGTGTCAATCACTGCTACATCATCAAGCACTTCGGCAAAGCCGTCAGGCAGACTTATCTGGCCTACACTCGACGTGTAGGCATATATCTCAACGCCACGCGTGCGCAAAGCCTCCATGGCAATCGCACCGCCTACAACACGGCTCACCGTCTCGCGGGCCGACGAGCGCCCCCCGCCACGATGATCGCGTATACCATATTTTCTGGAATAAGTAAAGTCGGCATGCGACGGACGGCAGACATCACGCAGATTCTCATAATCATTGGAATGCTGGTCTCCGTTACGCACAATAAATCCTATCGGAGTGCCTGTCGTTCGACCGTCAAATACCCCCGACAATATCTCCACCCGATCCTTCTCGTCACGGGCTGTGACAATAGCGCTCTGACCCGGACGACGGCGGTTGACCTGATGCTGTATGCGCTCGACCTCGATCTCTACTCCCGAAGGCATCCCGTCAATAACCCCGCCAAGTGCCGGACCATGTGATTCTCCGAACTCCGTGAGACGGAATAATGTGCCAAAAGTATTCATTAGACGAAACAGGCGATATCGGCGACTTCAGCTCCTACATAGGCAATGAGGTCAGCCGGGTTAATCTTGAACTGAAGTCCGCGCTGTCCGGCGCTGACATAAATGAAATCAAAATCTGTCACAGTCGAGTGGAAGAATGTAGGAAATTTCTTCTTCATACCGACCGGACAACATCCCCCGCGTATATATCCGGTCGTAGGCAGCAGATCCTTCATCGGTATAAGATCCGCCTTTTTCGCACCCGATGCCTTCGCGGCTTTTTTAAGATCCACTTCCATATTACCTGGCACGTCACACACAAAATATTCGGTCTTCTCACCCTTCAGCACCAGAGTTTTGAATACCCGGTTGATGTCCTCACCGAGAGTTTCTGCAATATGTGATGCAGCGAGATTATTCTCGTCGACCGGATATGGCACAAGTTCATATGCAATATGCGCGCTGTCAAGCAACCGGGCCGCGTTTGTGCGATGTGGAGCCGCCATAATCTTCAACAATCAGTCAAGCTTGAGCACCGCAAGAAAAGCCTTCTGAGGCACCTCGACCGAACCGATCTGCTTCATGCGCTTCTTACCCTTTTTCTGCTTCTCGAGCAGCTTGCGCTTACGCGATATATCACCGCCATAACACTTGGCTGTCACATCCTTGCGCACTGCCTTTATCGTCTCGCGAGCAATAATCTTTGCGCCGATTGCAGCCTGAATCGCAATGTCAAACTGCTGTCGCGGTATAAGCTCCTTCAGTTTCTCACACATGCGACGGCCAAACGATACAGCATTATCGGCATGAGTAAGAGTCGATAATGCATCCACGCTCTCGCCGTTTAGCAGTATATCGAGTTTCACAAGATGCGACGGACGGAATCCGCTTATATGGTAGTCAAACGACGCATATCCCTTGGAGATACTTTTCAGTTTGTCATAAAAGTCGATCACAATCTCTCCCAAAGGCATGTCAAATATGATCTCCACACGATTTCCGGA
>JAIDKP010000331.1 GCA_029051445.1 Muribaculaceae bacterium
CAACATTAACCTTAGTCGTCTCGGTGATGTAGTCAGCTGAAACAGAGTTGATGCGGCCTGTGATCCATGAGGGACGGTTTGCAGCCGTAAATGCATTCTGCTGATTGGTGGTCCACTGCATCAGGTTTGTCGAGAGGATTGTCGGGCAGCAATAGTCTACACCTACAGCCCACTGCGTCTCGCCGCCGATGGCAACGTAGTTCGCACCTGAAGTAACTACAGTTCCACCTTCGAGCGAAGGCTCCCACACCGGGTTGCGGTAGCTGGTTGACTCAGGGTTGGTCGAACCGCCCCACTCGATGGAGTCGATACCGTCGCCATCCATGTCGGTACAACCTGTGAGACCGATCTGCAGCGTGCTGAGCACCCCTGCTGCAGCCAGGAATATAATCTTTCTCATTATGGTATGTCTAAACTGAATGTGAAATTAATAGTTGGGATTCTGGGTCAGACCGGGATAGTAGTCGATCTCGCGCTGCGGAATCGGGTAAAGGTTTGACTTGCCCAAAGTGAATGTATTGAAGTCTGCATCGCGCTGAGCGATCTCATTTATACTTGCCTGATTGTAGAGATCACCCCAGCGGTCGAGATCAGGCCAGCGGAGACACTCCGAACAAAGTTCCATCACGCGCTCATGCTTTATCTGGTCAAGGAGCTGATCACGGTTTGCAAAGCTTGAAGCTGTGAGGTCTGCCATATTTGCACGACGGCGCACCTTGTTGATGTATTCTACAGCTGTACTGCGATCGTTCAGCTCATTCATGATCTCACCATAGTTGAGATAGATCTCAGCAAGACGGATCATACGGCAATTGACATCTCCGGAATATATCTCGGTGCGGCCTGTATGACTGTCAACCTGCGAATATTTACGCCAATAGCACCTTTTATTAAAGTGATTGATAGAGTCAAGCTGAGCCCAGGTCATACCGTGGTAAAGCACTTCATCGGGATCATAAGGATCATCAAAGAAAAGAGTATAGTGTTTGCGGATATCGGTATTGCCGTCTTTGTCAGGCTC
>JAIDKP010000332.1 GCA_029051445.1 Muribaculaceae bacterium
CGCTCAAGAAAATGGGATGCGAGATAGGCACTAACTCCACTCCTATTATCCCGCTCTTTCTCCGTGACAACTTCAAAACGTTCACCATCACCCGCGACCTTCTGGATGAAGGCATTTTTGTCAATCCAGTAGTATCGCCGGCCGTAGCACCTCACGACACCCTGATACGTTTCAGCCTCATGGCCACCCACACACAGGCACAGGTCGAGTGCGCTCTTGAAAAAATCGAGAAAGTCTTTAAGAAAAACGGCATTCTTCTCAGCTAAACGAAGACTCTCAATCAAGGATAAAACCGGGAGATCGCTAAATAATGCGATTACTCCCGGTTTTTGCATACCTCCACCAAGCATCTGGCACATAAAATGCCTTTGTCTATTTTTTGGTTGCTGTTATTTGCTATTTTTGTAAAATAAACAAATACCAAAATCATCTATGAAACGAATTCTGTTATGGATTTTGTCTGTCGTGTGTCTCGGAGCTATCCAGACCACCGCACAGCAACTTCCAAAAATGCCGCTTGATCCTCAGGTGAGATACGGCACACTCCCCAATGGTCTGACGTATTATATCCGGCACAATGAAAAGCCTAAAGGTCAGGCAGATTTCTATATAGCGCAGAAAGTAGGATCGATACTCGAAGAGGATAATCAGCGCGGACTCGCACACTTTCTCGAGCACATGTGTTTCAACGGCACCGACAATTTCCCCGGAAACTCACTGATAAGCTGGCTGGAAGGCAATGGTGTGAAATTCGGTGTCAACCTCAACGCCTACACTTCGGTGGACGAAACGGTCTACAACATCTCCAATGTGCCTGTAGGGCGTGAAAGTGTGATAGACTCCGTGCTTCTCATACTTCACGACTGGGCCGACGGCCTCACTCTCGACCCTGAGGAGATCGACAAGGAGCGCAGCGTGATACATGAGGAATGGCGCCGCAGTATGGTTGGTCAAATGCGCATACTTGAGAGACTTCTCCCGGAGATATATCCCGACAGCCGCTACGGCTACCGTCTGCCCATCGGCACAATAGATGTAATCGACAATTTCAAGCCGCAGGAAATACGCGACTATTACGAGACCTGGTATCGTCCCGACCAACAGGGTATAATTGTAGTCGGCGACATCGATGTGGATCAGATCGAGAGGAAAATCGCCCGCACATTCGCAGAAATCAAGATGCCTGAGACGGTGAAGGAGCGTGTCTACTTCCCTGTGCCTGACACGAAAGGAACTATATATGCCATAGGCAGTGACAAGGAGCTGAGCAATCCGGTGATCCAGCTTATGATCAAGCAGGACGCACTCCCCGACGAGCTCAAAGGCACACAGGCCGAACTTGCCTCGACATTCCTCACATACGTGATCAGCCACGTGCTCAACGAGCGTCTCAACGACATAGCATCGAAGCCCGATGCACCTTTTGCTGCCGCAAGTGCAAGCTATGGCGATTTCATGCTCTCCAAGACCAAAGACGCTCTTACAATCGCAGCTCTGCCCAAGGGAGATGAGATGCCGACAGCATTGGCGGCAATGTATCGTGAGATGCTACGCGCGTCTAACGGCGGAATCACTCAGAGTGAATTTGAGCGTGCAAAGGCCGAATATATGTCGACACTTGAGTCGGCCTACAACGACCGTGCAAACGTGGAATCGGGTAAATATGTCAAGGAGTATGTCCGTCATTTCATCGACGGCGAGGTTTCGCCCGGTATAGAGGCCGAGTGGCAGTTCGCCCAGTTCATGGTGCCTCAGCTCCCGCTTGCCGCTATCAACGGCACACTGAAGGAAATGGTGACAGACGACAACCGCATTGTTATGGCACTCGTCCCTGAAGCCGAAGGATACACTGTGCCTACCAAAGAGCAACTTGCCGCTACCATGGCAGCAGTCGACAAAGAGGATATACAGCCATATGTAGATCAGACACGTGACGATCCATTTGTGAAGAATCTTCCCGCTCCCGGCAAGATTGTATCGGAAAAGAATCTGACAAATTGGGATGCCACAGAATGGACTCTGTCGAACGGAGCGAAGGTTGTTTTCAAGAGCACAAAGTTCAAAGACGACCAGATACTTTTCACTGCGTATGCCACCGGCGGCTCATCGGAGATTCCCGCCACACAGGCCGCCGACCTCATCGTGATGCCTTATGCATTTGAGAAACTCGGTTACGGCGACTACACTTCAAGTGACACTGAGAAATATCTTTCGGGCAAGAAGATCAGCCTCACTCCTCAGATCTCAGCCTATGAGCGCAGGCTCAACGGTTCAACGACTCCAAAGGATCTACAGACGCTGATGGAGCTGACATACAACCTGTTTACTTGTCCGTCGCTTGATGCAGAAGAATATGAGTCGCAGATATCGGCTCTCAAAGCCATGCTTGCCAATCAGGAGGCTACTCCCAACTACAAGTTCTCGGATCTGCTCAACAAGTCGCTGTATAACGACGCACGCCGCGGCATTATCAATAACGAAATTGCCGACAAGGCCTCGCGTGAGTCTATTCTCGACATACTGCACTCAATGACTGACAATGCAGCTGACTATATGTTTGTATTTGTAGGCAATGTGACCGCCGAGCAACTCAAACCGCTGTGCGAGCAGTATCTGGCTACGCTTCCTGCCGACAAAAACAAGAAGAGCGCATACAAGAGTGTGCCTTCGCTCGACATCGCCAAAGGCTCGGAAACGATTATTGACAAGATGGAGATGCAGACTCCGCAGACGTTTGTGGCCATCATTGCCAGCGCCGACATGCCCTACACTGTACGCGACCGTGCCCTTGCCTCGATTGCCGGACAGATACTGAGCAAACGCCTCATCGGCACAGTGCGCGAGGAGATGGGGGCCGTATACTCGATATCGGCCTCAGGATCCCTTATTCCTTATGGCAGCGGAAATGCAGTCATCCAGTCGGTATTCCCAATGAAGCCCGAGATGAAGGATGAGGTACTGGCATATATCGCAGGACAGTTTGATGACATGAAGGAAAACATCAGCCAGGAAGAGCTTGCCAATGTAATCGAATACATGGTGAAGAGCGCAAAGGAAAACATGGAGAAAAACGAGGCTTGGAAAAACGCCATCATCCTCGGTGAATCGCTGCCCGGCATCGACACGATGAACGGAATCATCGAGCTTTACCAGTCGATCAAGCCGTCGGACGTGACAGACTTCATGACCCGACTGATGGATCAGAACAACTACCGTGTCATCGTTCTTGACCCTAAAACAGCAGAATAATAATCATAATAATACAAAAACCAATCAACACCATGGCAACCACCAGACGTGAATTTATCAAAAACATATCTCTTGCCTCTGTAGGCATGGCGATAGGAGGTGCCGATATGGTAGCTAAAGCTGCTGAAAGCGCCGGCTATTCGGCCGTCCCCCAGACTCCCAAAGGAGGAAAAGTGAGAATCGCCTATATCGGTATCGGCAACCGCGGTGAGCAGATCATAGAAGATTTCGCAAGAACCGGTATGGTCGATGTTGTCGCTCTGTGTGATGTAGATCTCGGAGCCGCACACACCCAAAAGATTCTTTCAAAGTATCCTAATGCAAAGCGATTCAAGGATTTCAGAAAGATGTTTGACGAAGCCGGCAATACCTTTGACGCAGTAGCTATCGCTACCCCCGACTTCTCGCATTTTCCTATAAGCATGCTGGCTCTCTCGGAAGGGAAGCATGTATATGTAGAGAAACCTTTGGCTCGCACGTTCTATGAGGCAGAACTGCTGATGCAGGCAGCCAAGAACCGCCCGCATCTGGCTACTCAGGTGGGCAATCAGGGACATTCGGATGCCAACTATTTCCAGTTTAAAACCTGGCTTGACGCCGGCATCATAAAGGATGTCACAGCAATCACGGCTCACATGAATGAGGCTCGCCGCTGGCACAGCTGGGACAGCAATATGGATCGTTTTCCTGCCGGCCGACAGCTTCCTCCCGATCTTGACTGGGACACATGGCTCGGCACAGCGCAGCACCACGACTATCACGATGATTTCCACATGGGACAGTGGCGGTGCTGGTATGACTTCGGCATGGGCGCTCTCGGCGACTGGGGGGCACATATACTCGACACTGCTCACGAATTCCTTGAGCTAGGTCTCCCCTATGAGGTGAACATGCTCTATGCAAACGGACATAACGACTATTTCTTCCCCTATTCGTCGACCATACTGTTTAAATTCCCTGCCCGCAAGAGCATGCCTCCGGTAGATGTGACGTGGTATGACGGACTCGACAACCTTCCGCCGATACCGGCCGGATATGGCGGCGGAGTATCGACCGCCGACGTTCCTGCATCGGGATTCAACGACGGCCCGTCCTCCAAGCTTAAACCCGGCAAGATCATCTACTCAAAAGACCTGATCTTCAAGGGTGGCAGCCACGGAAGCACCCTCAAGATCATTCCGGAGGAAAAGGCCAAGGAAATGGCCGACAAGCTCCCAGAGATCCCCAAGAGCCCGTCGAATCACTTTGAAAATTTCCTTCTTGCCTGCCAGGGTCTTGAGAAGACACGCTCACCGTTTGAGATCAACGGTGTACTCAGTCAGGTATTCTGTCTCGGTGTACTTGCACAACGCCTGAACACTCAGCTTTTCTTTGATCCACGCACCAAGCAGATCACCAACAACGCGTTTGCCAACGCTATGCTCACCGGTGTTCCACCGCGCAAGGGCTGGGATCAGTACTACAAGATGGTATAATCACACGATACAAGAATGAATACAAAATATCTGCTTCTGCCTCTTGCCATATTTGGTGCTTCATGCGCCAATAGCGGCCAGCAACAGACCTGCTGCGAGAATGAGGCTGCAACAGTCAAGTCAGTCCCGTCATTCCCCTCTCAGGGACAACCCGACAACACACTGTCGAGTGATGATGTCGCCAACGGCTGGAAACTGCTTTGGGACGGAAAGACAACCGATGGGTGGCGCGGTGCCAAACTCGACAAGTTCCCCGAAAGCGGCTGGGCTATTGAAGACGGAGTGCTTAAAGTCAAGAAATCGGACGGAGCCGAGTCGGCCAATGGCGGCGATATTGTGACCGTCGACCAGTACGGCGATTTTGTTCTCTCAGTAGATTTCAAGATCACTCCCGGAGCCAACAGCGGCATCAAATACTTTGTCGATCCTGACATGAATAAGGGCGAAGGCTCGGCTATCGGCTGCGAATTTCAAGTGCTCGACGATGACCTCCACCCTGATGCAAAACTCGGCGTCAAGGGCAACCGTACCTGCGCTTCGCTCTACGACCTTATTCCGGCTCCCACTACCAAACCGATGCACAAGGAAGAATGGAACACGGCTGTTGTATTTGTCAATGGACCGCATGTAGAGC
>JAIDKP010000333.1 GCA_029051445.1 Muribaculaceae bacterium
TTGTGGAATAGCTCAGACGCAGATAACCGGGCAGACTGAACGCTGCGCCGTCTACTGTGGCCACTTGCGCCTCTTCAAGCAGATACATGGCCAGGTCATTGGCGTTGGAAATCACCTTGTCGCCGGCGCGTTTGCCGAAATACCCCGACACCTCGGGGAAGAGATAGAATGCGCCCTGCGGCACGTTCACCTTCCACCCCGGTATTTGTGACGCGAGCTCGACGATAAGGTTGCGGCGGCGCTCAAAAGCCACGCGCATTTCCTCTACGCAATCCTGCGGTCCCTCGTAGGCTGCTTCCGCCGCTTTCTGAGCTATCGACGAGCACCCCGAGGTGTATTGTCCCTGAAGCTTGTTGGTGGCCTTGGCGAGCCAGAGAGGAGCGGCGCACCAGCCCACACGCCAGCCGGTCATGGCATATGCTTTCGACACGCCGTTGACGATCACGGTGCGGTCGGCTGTTTCGGGGAACGATCCCAGGGAAGTGAACGATCCGGTATAATTGATGTGCTCGTAGATCTCGTCGGCAAGAATGATGACCTCAGGCCACTCCTTCAGCACGTCGACAAGTGCCTGAAGCTCCTCGCGGGTGTAGACCGAGCCTGTCGGGTTTGACGGCGAGCATATGAGCACCATGCGTGTCTTCTCGTTGAGAGCGGCGGCAAGTTGCTCGGGAGTGATCTTGAAATTCTGCTCGATTGTCGCGGGCACTTCTTTCACGACACCTTCGGCAAGCTTCACCATCTCTATGTAGCTCACCCATGCCGGAGTAGGTATCACCACCTCGTCGCCGGGATTGATCGTCGCGAGTATGATATTGCAGAGCGACTGCTTGGCACCGTTTGACACCACGATCTGTTCGGGTGCGTAGCTCAGTCCGTTTTCACGCTCGAGCTTGCCGGCCACAGCTTTTCTCAGCGTCATGTATCCAGGTACGGGAGTATAGCGTGTAAAACCTTCGTCGATAGCTTTTTTGGCGGCCTCCCTGATGTGTTCGGGGGTTTCGAAGTCAGGCTCGCCGACCGACAGGTTGATCACGTCGACGCCCTGTGCCTTAAGCTCGGCGCTCTTTTGCGACATTGCCAGAGTCGCCGACGGCGACATGGCCTGGATTCTCTGCGAGATATGTTCCATGCTCGTGCTGTTGATGCTTTAGTGGATATGCAAATATGTATGCCGGCTTCTGGCCGGTTGGCGCAGAACCTGCATCGCGGTTGTTTTCAATTGCAAATATACTTCTTCCCCTGCAATTACCAAAGCATTGCCCTGATGCCGCTCCTGATTCTATAGCCTGAAAGCGATAGGCAGCACACAATAGACAGCTACCTTCATGCCGTCCACTACCCCCGGATCCCATTTGGGCATCTTTTCTACAAGTCTTACAGCTTCGGCATCGAGCGACGGATAGGCACTCTTCAGTACACTAACTTCCCTGATTGTGCCGTCGGCAGTGACGACAAACCCGCATGTCACACGTCCCTCTATGCCTCTTTCATAGGCCTCGGCAGGATATCGGCGCTCGCGGTTGATATAACGCATCATCGATATCTTGCCGCCGGGAAAGCTTGGCACGATATCCACCGAGTTGTATTCATATACCGTTGTTGAACCGCCCTGACCGCTGATATGATGTACGGCGCGTATCGTCTGGGCTTTGCCGGCAAGGAGTGCTATGTTGAAAAATATTATGATGAATGCCAGTCGGGCGACATTGCTCACAAATGAGGGATTCATAGGAGAGGGCAGATTTATATTGAATTTTAGACTGCGGGACTCCGCATGATTCGGATTAGAGAAGTGTCTCTATGCAAAGAAAAATAGACGTGCCGACATTTGCAACCCATGTCCGCTCTAATTGATAATGATTATTATTGTTTTGCGTTTGTTCACATTTGTCATGACGGGTGCTCCTGCGTGAGAATATTTGTGCGCGTTTATCTAAACTTAGTATCTTTGTGCCTCAATCAACTATAAGCCGATGAATATAAGAGTCACCATACAGGGCGTGGCAGGATGCTATCACGATGCCGCTGCCAGAGAGTTTTTTGCCGGACAGGACATCACGACCATTCCGTGCGACACATTCCCCGATATGTTTGCTACGCTCTCGACCGACGCGTCGATGCTTGGCATACTGGCTATCGAAAACACTATTGCCGGAAGCATACTTCCCAACCATGAGCTCCTGCGCAAAAGCAACCTCGAGATCATCGGCGAACACAAAATGCGCATTTCGCATGTTCTCGCAGCGCTGCCGGGCGAGACATTCGACACCCTCTATGAAGTCAACTCGCATCCGATGGCGCTCATGCAGTGCGAGCAATTCCTGCGCACACATCCGCGCATGAAAATGATCGAGAAATTCGACACTGCCGGATCGGCAAGAGAGATAGCCGAGCAATCGTTGCGCGGACATGCCGCTGTGTGTGGCGAATATGCCGCAGGTCTCTACGGCCTCGACATACTCGCCAAGAGCATCGAGACCAACAAACGCAACTTCACACGTTTCCTCATTCTGGCCGATCCCCTCGTGGCGCGCGAGATGAAACCACGCGACGAGACACTCGACAAGGCCTCGATCGTCTTCACCCTTCCGCACTCCCACGGAGCTCTCTCAAAAGTGCTCACCATCTTCTCCTTCTACGACATCAACCTCTCCAAGATACAGTCGCTTCCCATCGTGGGGCGCGAGTGGGAATACCGGTTCTACGTCGACCTCACTTTCGACAGTTTCGTGCGCTATCGCCAGGCGCTCGACGCCGTGAGGCCGCTTATCAACGACCTGCGCGTACTCGGAGAATACAATGAATGTAAAAACCGCATCTGAAGCCATGCAGCCCGAAACAAAACCTTCCATACGTCCGGCCGACCGTGTCAGCGACGTCAAAGAATACTATTTTTCGACAAAATTGCGCGAGATTGTCCGCATGAAAGCCGACGGAGCCGACGTTATCTCGCTTGGAATAGGGGGACCCGACCGTCCGCCGCACCGGTCGGTCATATCGACACTTGCCGAAGAGGCTGTGAAGCCCGACACACATTCCTATCAGCCATATGTCGGACTTCCGCAGTTGCGGCAGGCATTCGCCTCATGGTATTCACGCTTCTACGGTGTCAGCCTCGATCCCGACACCGAGATCCAGCCGCTCATAGGATCAAAAGAGGGCATACTGCACATCTCGCTTGCATTCCTCCACCCCGGCGACGCAGTCCTTGTGCCCGATCCCGGATATCCCACCTACACGTCGGTCAGCAACCTTGTCGGAGCGAAAATCTATAAATATGACCTTACGCCCGAAAACGGATGGTACCCCGACTTTGACCTCATCGAACGCACAGTGCCGCTCGACCGTGTGAAAATAATGTGGCTCAACTACCCCCACATGCCCACCGGCACACCCGCCACGCTCGACATATTCCGCAAAGCCGTTGACTTCGGCCGTCACCACGGCATACTCATCGCCCACGACAACCCCTATAGCTTCATACTAAACCGGGAGCCGCTGAGCATACTTCAGATCCCCGGAGCAAAAGACGTGGCGATAGAGATGAACTCACTCTCCAAAAGCCACAACATGGCCGGCTGGCGCATTGCCATGCTTGCCTCCAACCCGCAGTTTGTGCAGTGGGTGCTGCGCGTCAAGAGCAACGTTGACTCTGGACAGTTCCGTCCGATGATGGAAGCCGCCGTCAACGCCCTCTCACTCGGCAGCGACTGGTATGACTCCCTCAACGACACATATGCACGCCGTCGTGTCATTGCCGAGAAAATAATGGACGCGCTCGGGTGTACATTCGATCCGGCGCAACGCGGACTCTTCCTCTGGGGGCGCGTCCCCGACAGCGAGAAATCAGGCCAGGCACTTGCCGACCGCCTGCTTGCCGACCGTCACATCTTCATAACACCTGGATTTATCTTCGGCAGCCAAGGCGACAGGTATGTGCGTATATCGCTGTGTGCCACTGAGCAACGCCTCTCCGAAGCACTCGACCGCATCAACGGATAAAACTTTTTACAAAAAAAGTCGCTAAAAGTTTTGCACGTTTAAAAATAATGCCTACCTTTGCATCGCAAACGCGGAAACGCCCTCGCTTGCAAGAGTAGATTGCGAAAATAGCTCAGTTGGTAGAGCACGACCTTGCCAAGGTCGGGGTCGCGGGTTCGAGTCCCGTTTTTCGCTCAA
>JAIDKP010000334.1 GCA_029051445.1 Muribaculaceae bacterium
GTTGGGGCTTGTGAGGAAGCGTTCGGCCACGGCCATGACCTGACGGTAGGCCTGCGGGGTTGCTTCGGCCTGTTTCATGAGTGTTTCCGCCGCTTCGGCCGCCGCCTCGTAGCCTGCATAGGGGAATGCCGAGAGGTATTTTGCGAAGTTTAGCTCCATGAATGTCGTGTCGGCGACAAGGGTCGTATCGGTGAAGTCCATGTTGTCCCAGAAGTGAACGATGGTGTATGCGGCAATGGCCTGTGGATCGGCTATTGTCGGCGGTGCTTCCGGAATTATAAGATCGGGAGTTGATGTAGCGGCAGTGTCGACGGTATTGTCGGTAACAGCGTCAGATGCTTTTTTATTATTGCAGGAAATAGCCGCAAAAATTAAAATAAAGAACAATGCGGCAGGTGTTTTTTTAAGTTTCATAAAGTCGCCAATGATTTGTATACAAAGTTAAATAAAATCTGAATTCTTAAAAATAAAAATATTTCATAGCTGCACATATGTGATGCAGGTTTCGCAATTTTTAGTGCAAAAAGGGCTAAAATTAAAGGTAAATGATGTGTTTTAGTTAAAATAGTGTTAAATAGGGGGGGGGGTTGTGAACATCGGTTAATTGAGCTTTTTTATGATTTTATGAAAATTTATTTTTGCAGCCGTTTGAATGCTACACACTAAGGTCAAACGTGTGCCGCATCGTATCCAGACGATAATCTAAACTTGTTACGGGTCACTCCGTGATAGCATTATAGGTAACTAAAACAATATGCAAACCAAACTCACATTCTTGACAAGAATGAAAATTGCCTCTTGTTTTGCTTGTATCGTTCTTGCTACGATAAAAACAGAGGCCGGTGAACGACTCACCGACGACGGCAAGATGCCGTTACTGGAAAGAGCGATAGTCGAAGACTCGGTCGCTTTCATGCCGACAGATTCTCTGGTGGCCGATACACTGGCAACCGACAGCACGTCGCGCATAGTTGAGTACCCCCGATGGAATGTCGGCACCAATCTGCTTGAGTGGGCAGGAGTCATGCCTAATCTCAAGTATACGACCTGGGCCGCCAGTCTTAATGCCGAGGCTTATTTCAAAGGCCGGTACTCGATCAGGTTATCGGCAGCCTACAGTGATCACGATTACAGCGGCGGTGAGAAGCACCAGGGTTTCACGTCGTATCTTATCGAACCTCGTTTCTGGTTCAAGAACGATGACCATTTCCGCGGCTTTTTCGGCGGTATCTACGGTCAGTTCGGTGACTACAACGACATTGACACCGAGCGCAAGTATACCGGTCATTTCTGGGGCGCAGGTCTTTCGGCGGGTTATCTCTATCCGATCTGGAAGGGTCTTGCCATCGAGTTCAATGTGCGTGCGGGCTATCGCTCGACCGACATCAACAAGTATGTCTTCAACGAGGCGTGCGACCGTTGTCTTAGAGAACGTTTCAGCAAAAACACCTTCGCGCTTACAGGTTTCGCTCTGAATCTCTCGTGGCGTTTTAAATAACCGGCACATCTGATTATCAGAATTGTTTTTGTCATGTCGGTCTCTCTCCAAATAATATCCTGATTCTGTACAACAAAAAAAGCAAGTGGTTCCGGCTATGATTCCGGTGCTGCATGCCGATGTATGGTGTAAACCAAAAAAATCACAATTAAATACATTCACCAATCCACAGTAATGAAAAAGTTTGTTTCAATGCTGGCGCTTGGTTCGATCCTTTTCGGATTCAGCGCATGTTCGTCGGAGGAGAACAGTGTAGACACTCCGGTCAGCGACGGACGAGTTTTCGTGAAGCTTGACAACGTCGTAGGTCCCACTTCGCGTATGACAGAGACAGCCAAGACCGACAAGGAGTCGGCCGAGCTGCATAACGGCTACATCGTGTTCTCGACCCCTAACGGCGGTATCCGTCAGCACTACGAGATCGTGACCAGCGAGGATGATGTTGTCGATGCACACACAATCCTTCTCGACGAGCTCCGTGAGGGTAAGACTTTCGAGGGTATCCCCGGCGACGTGACCAATGTGGCTATCATTGCCAACACCACCAACGAGGAGCTTAACCCCGCCGATTTCCACAACAACAACATCAAGTTCAAGGCCGACATCTTCGCGCGCAAGCTTCAGCTCCGCAACCAGTATGCCGACAACATGAACCACGTTGCTCTCTATGACATGAAGCAGCTCCAGGGCTCGGCCGGCGTAGGCTCGATGAGCGCTACTCTCGAGCTCAAGCCTATGGTCGCACGTCTTGAGATCGCCAAGATCACTCCGGGACCCAACATCATGGAGTACAAAGTCGAGGGCATTTATCTCGCAGGTTTCTACAACCAGGCTTACATGAACCAGGTCTGCGCCCGCGAGGACTGGTCGTTCCCCGACTATGACAATGCTGATCCTCAGGCAGCTCTCGATGAGTTCTACAAGGGCTACTCCTACCTCTCTAACACCGACATCAAGGGTGTGACCGAAACCGGTATCGGCATGGGCAGCAACGGTGAGCAGGACGTCGAGAGAAACATCACCGCTTTCTACCCGACTGAGGACGGCAAGGTATGGGCATATCCTTTCTTCGGCAAGTATGACCAGAGCCCCAGCGACGACCACTACGGCGTGCGTCTGATCGTTAAGCTCTCCGGCCTGAAGATGTATCTGAAGAACGAGTCGACCGGCGACATGGAGCTCCGCGACGTATATGACTATGACATCAAGCGTGGCATCGACCCGGCAGTTGCAGGTATCCGCTACCTCAACATCAGCGGTTTTGTAGAGGATCCCAACAACACTCTCGCCGAGCCTATCCAGTTCTACAACGGTAATGTGTATGTAGTGGAGAACTTCGAGGTTACCACCCAGTACCTCTCGGAGAAGATCATGCCTGCCGACATCAACGTGAACCTCACTGTGTCGGTTAAGCCTTGGGTAATCAAGAAGGTATATCCTCAAATCTAAACACACAGACAGTTTAGCCTTATGTCTAAAGTATTGACAAAACTCTTTGTCCCGGCGTTTTTGCTCCTGCTCTGCCCGGCGTGCATAACCGAGGTTGATGTGGGTGCCTGCGAGAACACCGAGATAAAGTTTGAATACCCTGCAGGTAGTAATGGCTCATATCTGCCCGATGAGGTGGAGTCGGTCACCTACCTGGTATATGACAGCGAAGGCAATCTTGTGTTGAAGGGAACGATCGACAAGAATAATCTTGATGATCTTGGCAACATCAAATTCCGTCTGCCCGACGGTGGTGACTACAAGGTCGTCATGTGGGGAAATACAGGTAACAACTGTATTTTCAAAGGCGAGGACAAGTATGAGACGCTGCAAGTCGTCAATCCCTCGCCCAATCCGGAAGATTTCGATAAGATCTATATCGGCGAGATCGATGTCAATCTCACGAGTCCTGACGATTTGTCACAGACGGAGCTTCCGCCGGTGCACAATTCCAACGTGACGATCGACATCACTCTCGACTCAACTCTCGAAGAGGGAGGCACCGACTATGTCGTAAAGATCGGTCCTCTGCCCTCGGGTATCGATAAAGATGGAAATCCGACGGGGCCGTATGTCTACTACGAGCCTAAACTTGTCGAAGACGAGGAAGGAAAGATCGTCACCACGGTGGATATTCCTCCTTTCGGCCCTGACACCGACGCTGTCATCCAGATCATAGATCCAGAGACCGGTGAGGTTGTCGCTGAGGTTCCTCTCAAGGAATACATCAAGGACAACAACATCGACCTTTCGGACGATGATCCAAAAATCGAGATCGAGATCGCCATTTCAGGCACAACCATTACTGTCAAATTCCCCGGATGGAAGCCGAAGCCTATCTATCCGCACATCTAAACCCGACAAGAAATGTTCCGAAAACTGCAAAATAGACTTGCACTGCTCTGCGGCATATCAGCGTTGGCGCTGACGGGGTGTGCGTCGGAGGATGGTCCGGCACCAGTATCCGAACCTGTGATGGTTTCGATAGAGACCCGTGTTCCGCGTAGTGTGACGGAGAAGGATGATACTCTTCATTCCGATCTGAACATCACCAACGGCATAATACTGATCTATGACGAGAACGGCACTTATGAGGCCGGCGACAAGCTTGTGATCAACGGCAACGGCGACAGAGAGGGCAAGACTTCTCTTGTCGTGAGCCCCGGCAAGAAGCACATCATCTGTGTTGCCAATCCTCCTAAGGCTTTTCGCGATCTCATCGCCACCGATACCGACAAGCCTACTCCCATCCTTGATGAGTTCGGCAATGCCAAGACCTACAAAGGCGATACGATATGGGTCAACATCAATCCTGTGCACAAACAGTATGAGGATCTGGTCAAGACTCTGTCGCTCACCAAGGACTATGTGAAGAGTGTGACAAGCACCCACCGCATGCTCATGGTGAAGGATCAGGTTACTGAAATCGAGGGCGACCAGTTTCTCAATGCCTATGTGACGGTTCCTCTGACAGTCCCCATGGCCCGTGTGGATCTACACGCCCGCTGCATGTCGGAAGAGAAGGCCCGTGTGGCCGATGCCGCAATACGTGTGGAGCATGTTTCTCCCTATCTGAACTGGGATCTGACGCATCCGGCCGAGGAGGACTCCATAATCTCGCCCTGGCGCGGTATTTCCGACAAGATGACACTTGTCTCGAGCCGCGACGAGATCTTCGGCGACTGGTCGAATACCGAGGTGCAGGAG
>JAIDKP010000335.1 GCA_029051445.1 Muribaculaceae bacterium
AACAACTGTGAAAGTCGCTCGGAAATGATTGCACATTTCCGAGGCGTAGGGTTGGCTCCCTTTGGCTTGACGAACAATATATCTGTATCTCTGAAATTTCCATTATAAAAGTCAAGCGAAAGTTTCTCTCCCACATTGAGGCCTTTCAACTCATCTGCGGAACGCTTGAAGAGCTGAATATTCTGTCCGATTATGTTGAGCTTAATACTCTGCATTGTTTTTGCCACATTTTAATAGCATGTTAAAACGATGCAAAAGTAGTAATAACATGTGGAATTACAAAATTATAGATGCCAAAAATGGATTGTAAAAACATGGAGCCGATACTGCAAGAAGTTAAAGAGTGTAGAGTAGCTATTGTAGCTATCCCCTCCTCAGAAACACCTCTTCTTTTCCCGCCGACACCACAACCAGGCCAGAATCCCCCCTCTCACAAGCAGGTAGCCAAGGAAAGCCCCCCAGAGCACATCATTATTGAATTCAATCAACCCGTTCACTGCCGGGAGAGTCACCGCAAAAAACACACCCACCGCGATCGACGTAGCCACAAGCATGGGGCGAGTAGACGTTATCCCGATAAAAAAGCCGTCATAGATAAAAGCAAGCACGGCAAACGGCGGGATCAGCATAATCCATACATGATAGTCGGCCACCATATTCCTCACATCCACATTGTCGGTCAGAAGCGACGTCACCGTCTCCCACCCCACAGTATAGACGAGAAAAAAAGTTGCAGCGATCCCTGCCGACCACCGGAGCAGATACCTTACTGTCTTTTTAAGTCCCTCTACATCCCCGGCACCATAATATTTACCGCAAAGAGCCTCACCGGTAAACGCATAACCGTCCATGAAATAAGAAAAGAAAATAAAGAACTGCACTATCACTGCATTCGAGGCAAGCGTGAGCGAGCCGAGACGCGCACCGTATGCCGTAACCGACAATGTGACCGACATCACACAGAGCGAGCGAAGAAAAATATTTGAATTCACCGAGAAAAAACGTTTCAACAACTCGACTCTGAATATTCGGTTCCAGCCGCTCCACAATCCACCCTCTGGAGCCAGCCGCCGGGCGAGCAGAAGCGAAAACGCCAGACCGGCGTAATTGGCAGTAAGAGTTCCATAGGCTACCCCTTCAAAACCGACATTCAGTGGAAACACAAGCAGAAAGCTCATAAGTATATTCAGAACATTCATACCGACGGCTATCACCATAGGCCAGAACGTCGACTGCATGCCGATGAACCACCCCGACACAACCATCGTCCCCAAGAGAGCCGGCATACCGGCGATACAGATTCCGAAATAAGACAAAGCAAGCTCACGCACAGCTGCATCAGGGCCTACAATATACAGCAATATAACCGACAGAGGCTTCTGAAAAGCAATAAGCAGACATCCTAAAAAAAATGCGATCACAAGCGAGCTTGAGAACACCTCCCTGATCCTCTGCGCGTTCTTTTCACCGTAAGCCACTGCTGTCATACCCGTAGTGCCCATCCTCAGAAATTAAGCACCCCGAACGAAAGCACGATCATCATCGACCCGACAGAAATAGCGGCGATATAGTCTGCCGAACCGAGATGCCCCGATATAGCGGTGTCACTCAGGCCGAGCAGCGGCACAGTCACGTTGCTCACGATCGCCGGCATAGCCAGCCTCAATATGTCTCGGTTCATTTTCATGCCGCAAAGATAAGAAAAGAGAAATCTCCGGAATGTGTTAAACGGCCACTCCGGAGATCCCTTTTGATCCTTTTATTTTCAATCAAGATGCATCACATCGCGGTATATATCCAGCGCGGCCTTGATCTCGTCAAAAGTCGCCGTACTGTCAAGAGCGACCTCACCGACCCCCTTCAGCAGAGTGAAATTGATCGTCGACACGTCCACATTCTTTTTGTCGTGACGCATAAAATCGATGAGTTCGTCATAGTCGTTACACGTCACTGCAAACGCCCTGAAGTTCTCATAGATATACCCTGCGATCTTGCGCATCGTCTCCGACGGGAAACCCGTTTTCATCACCGACAGTATCAGTTCCACGACAAGACCGTAGGCCACAGCATAACCGTGAGGTATCGGCGACTCGCGTCTCAGAGCGAGCGACTCGAAGGCATGTCCGGTCGTATGACCTAAATTTAGAGCCTTACGGAGTCCCTTTTCCGTAGGATCCTGCCTCACGATCTCCTCCTTCACCCCTACATTCTCCTTCAGCAGATCAAGCATCCGCTCGCGACCTACCTCAAGCACATCCTGCCGCATAAGATCGGCGAGCATCTCAGGCCCCTTGATGAGGGCATGCTTGAGCATCTCTCCGTATCCAGAGCGCATCTCTGTAGCCGAAAGCGTGTTGAAGAACATCGAAGACACAATCACTGTATCGGCATCCTTGAACGCACCTATCTCATTCTTCAGTCCGTTGAAATTAATACCAGTCTTGCCACCGACCGATGCGTCCACAGCAGCAAGCAGCGAAGTAGGCACATTCACAAACCTGATTCCGCGCTTGAACGTCGATGCGGCAAACGCACCCATATCAGTCACCACACCGCCGCCGAGATTTATCAGCATCGAGTGGCGGGTACCGCCGTTATCGCCAAGCTGCTTCCAGATATAGCTCAGCGACTCGAGATTCTTGTTCTCGTCACCCGGCTTTACCGTAATCACCGTAGCACCACTGACAGCAGGACTACCCTCTTGCATCAGAGGTAAAGCGGCCGACATCGTGTTTTCATCGACAAGCACAAAGACCTTCGAAGGATTCGCCTCAGAGACGATTCTGTCTATAGTCTCAGCCACACAATTGGTAAATACAACGTTACTCATCATAATATCAGCTTAAACAAAGGTTATGCTACTGTTTTATTCCAAGCGCGCCGTCAAGATCGTCGGCAAGCGCGTCCATTGAACTGTAGACCAGATCTGCTCCCGCATTTTTAAGCACCTCAGGCGGAATCGGCCCGGTGCAGACACCTATTGTACGCACTCCGGCACGATATGCCGACTCGACACCGAGAGGGGCATTGTCGATAGCCACACACTCTTCAGGAGCGGCACCGGCGATAGCCGCACCCCGCAGAAACGGCTCCGGGTGAGGCTTACCGTTGACAACATCCCGCGAAGTGACACGCCTATCCACAGGAAAAGCCATGGGAAAATCATCATCCAGACGATCGAGAAGAGAATTCTGTCCCGATCCGGTCACAAGCACACACTTTATACCCCGGGCCATAAGCCCGTCGATAACCCTGCGCGCGCCCTTCATGACCTCCGGAGCATCATATTCCCTGAAATACCTTGCTTTGCGGGCATACAGCTCGTCACACTCTGCCTTGTCAAATGTACGGCCCCACGCACTCATCGCAAGCTTGTTCAGAGTCGCGGCACCGGTCATTCCCTCGTCAAGATAAAATTCATCCTCATCAGCCTTGATACCGAGTTCACCCGTCAGCCTGTGCCAGGCACGTGAGTGAAGCGGCATCGAGTCATAGAGAGTGCCGTCCATATCCACGAGAGCGACCTTGATCATTTCTCGCGCATGAATATGTTTATAGGAGTTCCGTGAAAATCCCAGTGCGACCTGATCTTGTTCTCAAGATAGCGGCGGTAAGGCTCCTTCACCCACTGCGGAAGATTGCAGAAGAAAATAAACGTCGGAATCTTTGAACCCTTGAGCATCGTGATATACTTGATCTTGATATACTTGCCCTTGTTGGCTGGTGGCGGGTAAGCGGCGATATCCTCCTGAAGCACAGTATTGAGCTGATGCGTCGGCACCTCGCGGCGACGGTTCTGATAAACCTCTACTGCAGTTTCAAGCACCTTATAGATACGCTGTTTGGTAAGCGCCGAACCGAAAATTATCGGAAAATCACTGAACGGAGCAAGCCTGTTTCTTATAGCCTCTTCAAAATGCTTCACCGCAGACTGTGACTTGTCCTCGACGAGATCCCATTTGTTCACACACACCACAAGCCCCTTCTTGTTGCGCTGAATCAGCGAGAAGATATTGCTGTCCTGAGCCTCGATGCCACGGGTGGCGTCGATCATAAGTATGCAGACATCAGATGCCTCGATAGCTCTGATCGAACGGATCACCGAATAATACTCGATATCCTCGTTCACCTTAGTCTTCTTGCGGATACCCGCAGTGTCAACAAGATAGAAATCGAAACCGAATTTGTTATAGCGTGTATATATGCTGTCGCGGGTCGTGCCGGCGATATTGGTCACGATATTCCGCTCCTCACCGATAAACGCGTTGATCAGCGACGACTTGCCGGCATTAGGGCGGCCGACGATCGCAAACTTCGGGATATCGTCAAGTTCATCCTCTTCATCATCCTTCTCCGGCAGCTTGTTCACCACCTCGTCGAGAAGATCGCCGGTGCCGTAACCGTTGATAGCCGACACTGGCCAGGGATCACCGAGACCGAGACTGTAAAACTCAGGCACATTATAGATCCACTCGTTTCCGTCAACCTTGTTGGCGACAAGAAGCACAGGCTTCTGCGATTTTCTTAATATCTCGGCGACATGGTCATCAAGATCGGTTACGCCGTTCATCGCATCCACGACAAACAGAATCTCGTCCGCCTGTTCTATAGCCAGAGCGACCTGCTTGTTGATTTCACCCTCGAAAATATCCTCCGAGTTTACAACCCCGCCGCCGGTATCCACAATTGAAAACTCCTTCCCGTTCCAGTCCACCTTGACATACTGGCGGTCGCGGGTCGTCCCCGCCGTTTCGTCAACGATAGCCGTCCGTGACTGAGTCAGACGGTTAAACAGGGTAGACTTACCGACATTCGGCCGTCCTACTATTGCTACAAGTTGTCCCATTGGTATATAATTTACCGCTAAGTTAAGTAAAATTTTACAAATCTCACTCTACATAGCCGAAAGCCTTGAGCTTATTCTCTCTGTTTCGCCAGTTTGGCTCGACTTTGACATACAACTCAAGGAAAACTTTTTTCCCGAAAAACGTCTCGATATCCTTACGGGACTCCATACCGACCTTCTTGAGCATACTGCCCCCCTTACCGATAAGAATACCCTTCTGGCTGTCACGCTCGACATATACCACAGCCATGATATGGATCGAGCCGGGATTCTCGTCAAACTTTTCAAAGATCACTTCGGTCGAGTAAGGCACCTCCTTGTCATAATTGAGCAGAATCTTCTCCCTGATTATCT
>JAIDKP010000336.1 GCA_029051445.1 Muribaculaceae bacterium
CAATCGGATTTCCTACCGCCAACATACTTCCCGACTCCACCGACAAGCTCATACCGCTAAATGGGGTCTATGCCTGGCAGGCCATCCTCCAGGAGCAGGAAGCAGAGACATTCCCCGCACTGGTCAACATTGGCGACCGCCCCACATTCGACGACAGTCGCGAGCGTTCGATAGAGGCACACATCATCGGTCTCGACCGCGACATCTACGGCATGACGCTCACACTACGCTTCATTCAGCGGGTGCGCGACGAACAACGTTTTTCATCTCCCGAGGCACTGAAAGCGCAACTTGAAGCCGACCGGGAGTCGACAATAGCAATCAGCCAGATCATAAACAACTCTCCACTATGAAAAAAATCGTCATATCCACCGGTGCGGGCATGAGCGCCGAGAGCGGTATATCCACATTCCGCGACGCAGGCGGCTTATGGGAAAAATATCCGGTCATGCAGGTGGCAAGCGCCGACGGATTCCGGGCCGACCCTGAGCTCGTACACCGGTTTTACAACGAGAGGCGTCATCAGCTCCTCGACGCACGTCCAAACCCCGGACACTACGGACTTGTCGATCTTGAAAAAAACTTCGACGTCAGAATTATCACACAAAATGTCGACGATCTGCATGAGAGAGCCGGCTCCTCATCTGTGCTCCACCTGCACGGCGAACTGATGAAAGTACGCGCCATCGATGATGAGAACACGATATTCACACTTGATGCCGGCAAACTTGACACAACACCCGACACGCTGATCGAGGGACACCGCGTGCGCCCGCACATTGTATTCTTTCAGGAAGCGGTGCCAAATATCGAGCCGGCATGCCGCCTTGTCGAGCAAGCCGACATCTTTGTTGTCATAGGCACATCAATGAGCGTATATCCGGCTGCCGGACTGCTCTCTTACGTGCGACCGGGAACCGAGGTCTACTACATCGATCCCAACCCCGCTCCTGTACCCGAATGGGTACAAGTGATAAAAGCGGGAGCATCTGAAGGCATAAGACTCCTTTCCGAGAAACTGCTGAAATAAGAAGTAAAGACACGAGCATGACAGCATTTCAGGAATTCCTGCATTCACCGTGGCTCTACTACACGCTCATGTCAGTCTACGCTCTGTCGATACTGACTGTCATCATCGTGATACTGTCGGAGAACCGAAGTCCGGTAAAATCTCTGGCATGGATGACTGTGCTTCTCGTCATGCCTGGTGTCGGACTTGTTCTTTACATCTTCTTCGGCCGCAACATTCAACGCAAACGCCTGATATCAAGACGCAATCAACGCAAGCTCCGACGTAAGGAAGCCACGCGCCGCCCCACCGATTTCCGCCGTCTCAGACTTTCGCCTCAATCCGTTCAACTCGTAAAACTAAGCCACACACTTGCCGGAGCTGTGTACCATGAGGGAAACTCTGCCACCATCTTCACTCATGCCACAGAAAAAATGGATGCGCTTATCAGCGATATAGAAAATGCATCCGATTACATAAACATCGAATACTACATAATCGAGGACGACTCGACAGGCCGCAGGCTTCAAAAAGCGCTTATTGCCGCCGCCCGACGTGGTGTCAGAGTCCGGGTCATCTACGATCATGTCGGCAGCTTCTCGGCCGGGCGGAAATTCTGGCGTGAGCTACGCGACGCAGGAGTCGACGTGCACCCGTTTTTCAAAGTTGTCTTTCCGCTATTCGCGACACGCATCAACTGGCGCAACCACCGCAAGATCGCGATAATAGACGGACGTTCAGCCTACATCGGAGGGATGAATATAGCCGACAGATACATAGCGCCTACATGGAGAGACCTCCATGTACGCATCACCGGATCAGCCGTCAGCGCACTGCAATACTGCTTTGCTGTCGACTGGACATTCATGGGGCAACCACTTGTCAAGGACAGCATTCCCAACGACATACCCATTCCGGAAAAGCCTATGGGAATACAGCTCATAACATCAGGCCCGACCGGAAAATGGCCGAATATATCAATGGTTTTTCAGCGTGCCATAGCCAACGCACGGCGGCGGGTCTACATAATGACACCATATTTCCTTCCCGACGATCCGCTGTTGCGCGCAATGCAGACTGCAGCACTTGCAAGGGTCGACGTGCGCATTCTCATACCACGCAATCCCGACTCCGCGGTAATGCGTCACGCGTCATTCAGCTACATCTCGCAATGCCTGACTGCCGGAATGAAAGTATATCTCTACGAAGGAGGCATGTTGCATTCCAAAGCACTTATCATAGACTACGACATGGTTTCGGTCGGATCCACCAATTTCGACTTCCGCAGTTTCGAACACAACTTCGAGGCAAACATACTGGTCTATTCACAGGAATTCAACGCACGCATTACCGAAGAATTCCGTGAAGCATGCAACTCAGCCACCCGTATAGTCGCGTCAGAATGGCACAGGCGACCGCTGATAAACCGTGCGATACAGTCTGTAGTACGGCTTCTCGCCCCAATACTCTGAACAATGGATCTTGAAGAATATCTCCTGAGCCACACCGACCCCGAGCCTGAGCACCTGAAACATCTTTACCGGGATGCAAATCTGCAGCTGCTATACCCGCGCATGCTCTCCGGACATCTGCAGGGGCGCCTGCTGAAGATGCTCACTCAGATGATCGCACCGATGAGAGCGCTCGAACTCGGGACATTCGCCGGATATTCGGCACTATGCATTGCCGAGGGACTCCCCGAGGGAGCGACACTCGATACAGTAGAGATCTTTGATGAGCTTCAGCCGTTTCTGGAGAGTCACCTTACCGGAGCACCTTATGCCGACCGGGTGCGTCTGCACATTGCCGACGCAATGGAAATCGTGCCGCGTCTTGCCGCAGAGCAAGGAAAGTTCGACATGGCGTTTATCGATGCAGACAAGCGTCTTTATCCGGAATACTACGATATGCTGATGCCGCTTATGAACCCGGGAGGCTGGATTCTCGCCGACAATACACTCTGGGATGGCAAAGTGCTTGACGATAAAAAAGACACTGGCGAGTCACGGCATAATCGCCAGGCATCGTCAATAGCCCGATTCAACGACATGGTAGCAGCCGACAGACGTGTTGAGAAGCTAATACTACCTCTGCGGGACGGACTCACGATCATTCATCTAAAACAATAAACCATACCATGAATCAAACAAAAAAATTTCGGCTAATAGCATTCTTTTGCCTTGCATTAGCCACTGCATTCCCGACTGTTAAAGCCGGAAACAAAGCTGATGCCGACACACTGCGCCTGCTGTATTGGAACATACAGAACGGCATGTGGGCTGATCAGCCCGACAATTACGATAATTTCGTCGAGTGGGTAAAGGGGTATGATCCCGATGTATGCGTCTGGTGCGAGGCACAGACAATCTACAAGGACGGCACAACAGAAGCATGCGAGATAAAAGACCGCTATCTCACCGACAACTGGGGAGAAGTCGCCGCACGCTACGGACACAGCTACTGGACTAAAAGCGGCCATCGCGACAACTACCCGCAGGTCATTACCTCAAAATACCCTATTGAGAAAATACTTGACATCGTGGGCGAAGAGCCTGACAGCGTCGTTACCCACGGAGCCTGCCGCGCTTGCATCGAAGTAGGTGGAAAACGCATCAACATCGTCACACTCCACACATGGCCGCAGGCCTATGCCTACCGCGCCGAAGACCGCGAGGCAAGCAAAGCCAAAAGAGAAGGCGACAACTACCGCCGCATGGAGATGGAGTATATATGCGGCCACACAATTCTCGCCGAACCCGATGCATCAAATCAGTACTGGATGATGATGGGTGACTTCAATTCACGCTCACCCAAAGACAACTGGTATTACAAATACCCTGAAAACGACACGCGGCTTATGACACAGGACTACATCCTGCGCCACACACCATATGTCGACGTGATCGCCGAGCGGTATCCGGGACAGTTCTTCACCACGACCTACGGCAAGTCACGCATCGATTTCGTCTACTGCACACGCCCTCTCTACGACACAATAATCAACGCCTACGTTGTCAACGACCGATACACTATCGACCCGAGAGCCGACGACAAGACCTATTTCCACTTCCCGTCGGATCACCTCCCAATCCTCGTTGACTTCAGACTGAAATAAACATCATAGCTCCTACATGGAAAAAAAGAAACTCCGCATAGTATTTCTCGGCACGCCCGAATTTGCTGTAGAAAGCCTCGACCGCATCCATTCGGCCGGATATGATATCGCCGCAGTTGTAACCATGCCCGACAAGCCCGCCGGACGCGGACACAAGCTTCTTCAGTCGCCTGTCAAGCAATGGGCTGTCGCCCACGACATAAAGGTATTACAACCCGCGAGGCTGAAAGACCCTGCATTTGTCGACGAGTTGCGGTCGTTGAATGCCAACCTGTTTGTTGTCATTGCATTCCGCATGCTTCCGGAAATCGTATGGCAAATGCCTGAACTCGGCACATTCAATCTGCATGCCTCACTATTGCCACGCTATCGTGGAGCTGCGCCGATCAACCACGCCGTAATGAACGGAGACACAAAAACCGGAGTCACAACCTTTTTCCTGAAACACGAGATAGACACAGGCGATATCATCGCACAGCGAAGCATAGACATAGCTCCCGATGAAGATGCAGGCTCGGTACATGACCGACTGATGCTTCTCGGTGCCGACCTCACTCTTGAGACTCTGCAAAGCATCGTCAACGGCACATTGCGCACTATAAGCCAGGATGAATTGCTCACTGCCGGCGAAGAGCCAACACCCGCACCCAAGATTTTCAGGGAGACATGCGAGATCGACTGGAATCGCACAGCCGCCGAGATCCAAAACCACGTGCGCGGACTTGCCCCCTATCCGGCCGCATGGACGCGACTCACACTACCCGGACAGACCGATGCCATCGAGGTGAAAGTGCTTAAAGTCAAAACATCCGATAACTCGCAGCTCGCCCCCGGAGAGGTAACAGCAGGCAACGGCAAACTCACCGTAGGCTGTAGCGGAAAGACTGCCATAGAGATCCTGGAGCTGAAAGCCGAAGGAAAACGCGCAATGCCCGCAGCTGATTTCCTGCGCGGATTGCACTTGTAGACTTTTTAAACTATATTTGACCGAATAAACCCAATATCACATCATCATGCACCAAAAACAGCAAGCCCCTGTCAATAGCGACGAATTCAAGACTCCCGATCCTATGACCGGAGA
>JAIDKP010000337.1:0-4223 GCA_029051445.1 Muribaculaceae bacterium
GCCTTATATCGTAGTGATCATCGATGAGTACGCCGACCTTTACATGAACATCGGAAAAGAAGTAGAGACACCGGTTGCACGCATCGCACAGAAAGCCCGTGCCGTGGGCATACACATGATCATTGCAACTCAGCGACCCAGCGCCAACATCATCACCGGTGTCATACGCGCCAACTTCCCGGCCCGCATGGCGTTTCAGGTATCAAGCCGCATCGACAGCAAGATCATCCTTGAAAACAACGGGGCAGCATCGCTTATCGGCAAGGGCGATATGCTCATTTCACACGACAGCAAGATTGAGCGCGTGCAGTGTGCATTTATCAGCACCGACGAGATCAAGGCTGTTGCATCCTACGTCAACAACCAGGTCGGTTATCCGCACCCCTATCTCCTGCCGCCCGTCGAGGCTCCGGCAGGGCAAGGCGGTGGTGCGCGCGGAGGCATCTATGGCGAGCGCGATCCTCTATTCCCTGAGATTGCAAGAGACATTGTTTCGTCGGGCATAGCTTCGACATCAGGTCTGCAGCGCCGCTACTCCATCGGATTTGCCCGTGCAGGCAAAATAATGGACCAGCTAGAAGCTGTAGGCATTGTCGGCCCTTCGGTGGGAGGTAAAATGCGAGAAATCAGAGTTGACACATTCCGGCTTGAGGAAATACTGTCTGGATTAAACTAAACATTCTGACCCGCTGTTAAACATTTGTCATGAGAAAATTCTTGCTCACAACACTCTCGCTGGCATTGTTGCCCATAAGCGTTACCGCCCGGACACTACTTGAAACCGCTGTTGCAAAAATAACCGAAGCGCCGTCTGTCAGCACAAGATTCGAAGTTTCTGACTTCTCCGGGAAAGTGACCGGAGAAGCAGTTATAGCCGGGAATCGTTTTGTCATTGTCACCGATGGAGGCGAATACGAGACTTGGTTCGACGGAAAGACACAATGGACCTACAACGCAGCTGCCGGTGAAGTCTCGATGACCGAACCTACTCAACAGGAAATTCTTGAAGTTAACC
Source organism: Muribaculaceae bacterium (assembly GCA_029051445.1). Taxonomy (GTDB): domain Bacteria; phylum Bacteroidota; class Bacteroidia; order Bacteroidales; family Muribaculaceae; genus JAFLTL01. The sequence goes on from JAIDKP010000337.1 coordinate 1,016, forward strand.
CGTTGTCCATTATTTCTGACATAGAGAACAACTATAAAATCTCTCCGGCAGACAATGGCAAAAATGATCTGAATAAGTTTGAACTGACTCCGATCAAAAAAAACACGGGGCTGAGAAAAGCCGTTATAACAATTGACCGGACAACACAATGGCCGGTTGAGATACAGGCGACACTCTCCGACAATGGAATTCTTGATATAAAATTCCTCGATACTGCTGCCGGCCCCGGAGTTCCGGCCGACAGTTTCAGATACAGAACAGCATACCACCCCGATGCGGAAATAATCGATTTGAGATAGCAATACAATAACATAATTACACTATACCGTATATCATGGCGGACTCTACTACAAAATGCCTCATTATTGGCTCAGGACCGGCAGGTTACACTGCGGCGATATATGCTTCACGCGCAAACCTCTCCCCTATCCTCATCGAAGGACTGCAACCCGGAGGACAACTCACGACAACAACCGAAGTCGAGAATTTCCCCGGATATCCCGAAGGCATAACAGGCCCATTGCTGATGGAAGATCTCCGCAAACAGGCTACGCGCTTCGGAGCCGACATACGGGCCGGCATTGTCACGGCAGCCGACTTTTCAGAGCGACCGTTTAAGGTCACAACCGACGACGGCACTGTTATCACCGCCGAAACCGTAATCATATCAACAGGAGCTTCGGCTAAATACCTCGGCATTTCCGACGAACAGAAATACGCAGGAATGGGAGTCTCGGCATGTGCCACATGCGACGGATTCTTTTATCGCGGACGCACTGTAGCTGTCGTAGGAGGTGGCGACACTGCATGTGAAGAAGCTCTATATCTGAGCGGACTTGCTAAGAAAGTCTATCTCATTGTGAGAAAAGACTATCTGCGGGCATCAAAAGTAATGCAGCAGAGAGTGCTTCAAAAAGAAAACATTACAGTCCTTTTCAATTGCAATACACTCGGACTTTTCGGAGATGAATTTGTTGAAGGCGCAAAGATCGTCGAGAACAAAGGCACCGACAAAGAGCAGATCTTCGACATTGCGATCGACGGATTCTTCCTTGCCATAGGCCACAAGCCAAATACCGACATCTTTGCAGGACAGATCGATCTCGACGAAACAGGTTACATCATCACCAAGGGCAGCTCGACCGCAACCAACATCCCCGGAGTCTTTGGCGCAGGCGATGTAGCCGATCCGGTATATCGTCAGGCTGTAAGTGCAGCCGGCATGGGATGCCGCGCCGCACTTGACGCCGAAAAATTCATTATGGAGAACGCCTGATCCACGAAGTAGTACATTAAAAAGAACAGGAGGACGCATACAACCATCCTCCTGTTCTTTTTATCTTTTTTAAGTGGCTATTTCTTCGTCAGCTCCCAGAAAGCAACTGCCGAAGCAGCAGCCACATTAAGCGAGTCCACGCCATGTGCCATAGGTATCTTCACCACATAGTCCGCCCCGTCAATCACACTGTTGCTGAGTCCGTCGCCTTCAGTACCAAGCACGATAGCCAGACGCGGTTCCGACCTCAGCACAACATCGTCTATCGTCACAGAGTCATGCCTAAGAGCCATAGCTACTGTTTTAAAACCATGATCACATAGCTGGTCGATACTGTCGATCCATGTCCACGGAACAAGAAAAACCGACCCCATAGACACTCTCACCGATCTGCGGTTTAGCGGATCACATGAAGTTCTGGTAAGTAATACGCCGTCAATTCCGAGAGCCGCAGCCGACCTGAATATAGCACCGATATTTGTTGTATCAGTAACCCCGTCGATCACTGCCAGCCGTCGCGCCCCACACAACACATCACAAAGAGGCCGATCTGCAGGACGGCGCATCGCACACAGGACACCACGGGTCAGAGTATATCCGGTCATATTGCCAAGCACACTACGTTCGGCAGTATAAATAGGGAAATCATCCGGAAGCCTGTCAATTATACACTTGGCATCGCCTGTGATATGGCGTCTTTCGCACAACAGCGACAGAGGTGTCATTCCCGCATCAAGAGCCGTCATGATCACCTTCGGGCTTTCAGCTATAAACACAGCGTCCGAAGGCGAAAGCCTGTTGCGCAACTGTGCCTCCGTCAGCTGCGTGTAAACAGCCATTTCCTTCTCCAGCCCTGTTACCTCGATGATTCTCACGTTACCCTGATTTTCCGTTATTTCACAAGCAGATACCCCGATTCGGGTACATTGATACGCTGTACTCCCTTGTCACCATTGACAACACCGGTCTTGTCACCGTAGACATCATACACCTCTATTGAGCGCGGAGCATTACCGAAATCTACATATAGAGCATTCTTGCCGGTTGCATTGATGAGATACACAGGGACATTGACATCCGGCACTTCTGCCACATTACCGTCCTGATATACTGTAATAATACGCTCTGCATCAGACCGGGCTTCAATCACAGGATAACCGGCCTCCGGATGATACCCGCGGAAATCCGACTGAAGCAGAGTAGTGCGGTGGGCATCAATAAAGTCGATCCAATGTCGAAGCATGCGCTTATGGTTCTCAGGAAGATCATTGAGCATAAGAGAATACTGTACCACACCATACATAGCAGAGAAAATATGTCGCGCAACACTTTCGGGAGTATCCGATGGATTCCACTCGAGCATATCGGCATGAACTGCTGTATGACCGGAAGTAAGACGAAGATTGGCGATACGCTGACGATTACCACGCATGTCGCCGGGACAGTCGGCAGCCCTCAGCATATTACCATACTGCCTGATGGCCGGTCCGACATATCTCTGGCGGAACTCGATCAGCACATCTTGGTTGATAGCCTTAAGACGTGAATAGACCTCCTTCATAAGCACATCGACAGCCTCCGGGACTGTCTTAATGTCACGTCCGGCATAATTCTCGGCTACTGCCGGATCATTCGCCGGAGCCACAAACTGGTCGATAAAATCAAGTTTGAATCCGTCAAGACCATAATTGCGGATGGCATCTTCATAAATACCGCATAAAAACTCGCGGACCTCAGGAAAACGGGGATCAAGAATACCCTTTTCATAATCCTCACGCAGATATTTTCCTTTAAACCTGTCGAAATTGCGGCTGTTTCTGCCAACAAAAGGCACGGAATACCACAGCATATACTTCATGCCCATATCCTGGACCCTCTTGACATGAGCGGCAAAATCAGGAAAACGGTTCTTGCTTACCTCCCAGTCTCCAC
>JAIDKP010000337.1:4233-4683 GCA_029051445.1 Muribaculaceae bacterium
CTCCACAATAGGCGTAGCCGCGGTTGTTGTCATCAGTCTGCCAGCCGTCATCGACAATTATCGTCTTCATTCCCATCGACGACGCTGTACGGCATTCCTCCTCTATAGCCTTGTCGGAGACATTCTGATGAAACTGATACCACGACGAGTATAATGCATCAAACGCAGCCGTCGGAGGATCAACAGGCTTGATACCGGACTCGGCAGTCATCCATTCGGCACCTTCTCTCACTGCATCTCCCCAAAACACACGGCGTCCGTCAAGAAGAATCTTCGTCTCATATGTGTCTATAGGAGCCTCCGGAACACTGAAATATGTCAGACTAGCCACTACAAGACAGTTTTCCTCCCTAAGTCCCATCATGGCGTTGACATCGCGAAGCGGCTCACTGCTCGCAATGGTCAGGCGGTTTTCATTATTGTCATTGAGAAACGAATAAAGAGGCATTT
>JAIDKP010000338.1 GCA_029051445.1 Muribaculaceae bacterium
CTGACTCCCGGTCGATGCTCAATGCGTCGACTCCTTCGTTGTAGAGAGCAGTGGCGAGGTCGAGCAGTGACGAGCGGTGGGTTGTGACCATGCGTCGCACAGTCTCGTCGAGATATACAGTTTCGTCTTCAGCTACCTCATCGAGGCCGCCCCAACGGAATTTCTCGGTGACGTTGCGGTACATCTTATCGGTATTAACCGCCATGTTGTAGCCATCGGTCTCGTTGTGGACCGGTGCAGCCTGATAGGCAAGTCCGGTGTTGCGAAGGTTTGACTCGAGTCCGAGGTAGTAGCTTGTCGGCACAGTCATTGCAAAGTATACCGGGCGTTTCCATCCGTTGGCCGCGCTTGTCGCCAGAATGTCGAGTGATATCGCATTGGAAAGAGTCATGCGGTTTCCGGGTAGCTCTGTTGCTATGTAGGAGTCGGCGGCTTCTCTCTCGTTTGGCTCGATGACTCCGGCAGCTACAGATGCGTCTATGTCGACTGGGATGTAGACTTTCTTAGACGGGAACTCGGGGATTTTGCCGGAGGATGCGTAGAGTCCTTTCAGCGCATCGAGTGCGGGCATCCCTTCGGCGGGAGCCTGTTCGGGGAACGATGATATCTGCAACCGGTCGTAGGCGTAGTCTGAGGGTTTTGCAAGCATCTCGATTCCGGGGGCGTTGTAGGTCGGCATCCGCATCTGGTTGACGTACCAGTCGGTCGTGAGATAGGAGAGGTTGACCACGCGGACATCGGTGCGGAATCCCTCGACTTCCTGCGCGTACCAAAGCGGGAATGTGTCGTTGTCTCCGTTGGTGAAAATGACAGCGTTCTGATCGACGCTCGACAGGTAGTTCATGCCGTAGTCGTGTGTTGTATATCGTCCGGAAAGGTAGTGATCGTCCCATGTCTGCGAAACGACCTGTATCGGGATAATGAGTCCTATTGCAAGTGCGACGCATGCGGCGATCATGTTGCCGCGCCGGTTGTCGGCGGTGTCTTCTTTCTTTTTGGCGAGTGCCTGCGATATAATTGAATAGAGTGCCGCAACTCCCATACCTACCCATATGGCGTAGGCGTAGAAGGATCCGGCAAACGCGTAGTCGCGCTCACGAGGCTGCAACGGCGGCTGGTTGAGGTAGAGGACAATGGCTATACCTGTCATGAAGAAGAGGAAGAACACGATCCAGAACTGCTCAATGCCGCGCTTGCTGTAGAATGCCTGCCAAAGGAGCCCGATGAGCCCCATGATGAGCGGGAGCATGTAGAAGACATTGTGTCCCTGATTTCCTTCGCCCTGATCGTATGGGAGGAGTTCCTGATCGCCGAGACGGTAGTTGTCGATGGCGGGGAATCCGGAGATCCAGTTTCCACGGTTTGGCTCGCCCTGTCCCTGGAGGTCGTTCTGTCGTCCGGCGAAATTCCACATGAAGTATCGCCAGTACATGTAGTTGAGCTGGTAGTTGAGGAAGTAGCGGAGGTTTTGTGCCTGTGTCGGCATCTGCGCTGCAGTCGTGTAGGGCGCTCCTCCCTGCATGACGGGTGTTCCGTCTTTGTAGAGGACGTTCTCGACCTGTATGTACGGCAGGTCGTTTTCGGTTGCTCCTATCCAGTCGAGGTAGGCCTGCGGATGGTTTGGCGCAGTGCTGTACATGCGCGGGAAGAGCATGTTGGGCTCCCAGTTGTAGGAGATTTTCTCTCCTGTCGCCACATATCGGTCGGCTCCTCCTGTGGAGTCTCCGATCTCTTTGCTGTAGAGTTTTTTTCCATGTGTGACCTTGGGCGTGAAGTAGCCTGCATCGTCAAGCTCGTAGACGATCTCGGACTTGAACGACTGACCGAAGAGCAGGGGATTTTCGCCGTATTGCTCACGGTTGAGGTAACTGCCGAGGTTGAAGACGTTGTCGGGGGCGTTCTGGTTCATCGGCGGGTTGGCCGAGCTGCGTATGAGCAGGAGGGCGTAGGATGAGTAGCCGACGAACATGACAAGTACGCTCAGGGCGGTGAGGCACAGGATGCGTATGGGAAGTCGCGGCGCAAACCAGAGGTAGGCTGCAAGTGCGCCTGTGAGAATTATCGGGATCCATAGCGACTCACCGATGAAGGGTATGCCTGACAGGAGTATCGCTACAAGGAATGACCAGCGGATGGCGCGTATATCGGTGCCACGGTAGAGCGAGTAGATGCACCAGATGAGTGCGGCCACGAGCAAAACGGCGTAGACGAGGACTCCGAAGTTGAAGGGAGTGTGGAGCGTGTTGACGAAGAACAGCTCAAAGTACTGCGCGATCTCGATGAAGCCCGGAACCAGACCGTAGAGTATGAGTGCGACCACCACAGCCGATATGCCAAGCGTGATAAGCGAGCCTTTGGCGGTGGTGTTGCGGAATTTGCGGTAGTATATGACAAGTGCAATCGCCGGGATGCAGAGCAGGTTGAGCAGGTGGACGGCGATGGAGATGCCTATGACGTAGGCGATGAGCACAAGGTAGCGGTCGCTATGCGGCAGGTCGGCT
>JAIDKP010000339.1 GCA_029051445.1 Muribaculaceae bacterium
ACATGCAGTCATTGGACCGGCCACCAGCACGACCTCGGCACCGCGTGCCGCGGCCTCGTCGGCAAGACAGCAGCCCATTTTTCCGGTAGAATAGTTGCCTATAAACCTGACCGGATCAATCTTCTCATATGTCGGACCGACAGTTATGAGAATTCGTTTTCCGGCAAGATCTTTTTCCTTATCAAAGTACTTCTCAACAGCATCAAAGATGCCTTCCGGTTCCTCCATCCGGCCTTTTCCAACAAGTGCGCTTGCAAGTTCGCCCTCCCGTGGCTCGATCACAGTGACACCACGCTCCCTTAGAATAGCGAGATTGCTTCTGGTCGAAGGATGTGACATCATGTCAAGATCCATAGCCGGTGCTACAAACACCTTTCCTCGGGTCGACAGATATGATGTGACAAGCATGTTGTCTGCCACACCGGTCACCATCTTTCCTAACGTGCATGCTGTCGCAGGAGCCACGACAAAAGCATCGGCCCATAGTCCGAGATCGACATGGCTGTGCCACTCACCGGTATTGGCTGTAAAGAATTCAGAGATAACAGCCTTGTGACTCAGAGTCGACATTGTAAGCGGTGTGATAAACTCCTTGGCCGACGGAGTCATCACCACCTGTACCTCGGCACCGGCTTTTATAAAAAGCCTCACCAGCGATGCAGTCTTGTATGCAGCAATGCCGCCGCATACACCCACGACAATGTGCTTCCCTTTCAAGATGCCCATATCAAGAACCTATTTTCGTTCCATCCTCATCCGGTTGTAGATAGCGTTCAGAACCGCTTTTGTATTCACCGGAAAATCGCCTTCCATCATCCAGGTATAATACGACGGCGCCTTTTTCAGCACATCTTCGACCTTCTGTCCTTTGTATTTGCCGAAATTAAACACGATATCACCGCTACCGTCTCTCACGAAGCGCCCCATCAGATCGACAGAGTCATTCATGGCCGAGAACTTTGCCAGCCCTTCGGAATCGACAGGCAGATCATCATAGCGTTCAAGTTGCGCAAGAAGCACCTCATAAGT
>JAIDKP010000034.1 GCA_029051445.1 Muribaculaceae bacterium
AATTCAACGACAGATCCGATACGACAGTGCATACGTTGCCTTTAAGTTTCGATTTATGCACAAGATGGATGCCGTTGAGAAAACTGCCGGCCCAGAAATAATCGCCGTCTTCAATCAGTGCGTAGACCCAGTTGGTGTTATGCTTACCATCCTCGTCGACGACATGAAATACATCAAATTTGTTGTCAGCGGGATTGAGACGGTTTATTCCTCCGTCAGTGGCAAACCACATATTGCCCTCACTGTCTTCGTGAATGGCTCTGATGCGGTTGTGCGACAGTGAGTTCGGGCGATCTGAATGTCTGTACCAGTAAGGGGCATTGTCTTTTGAAAGTTTTATGACACCGTTTGTACCGGCAAGCCAGAGGTTGTTTTGGCTGTCGCGGTAGATCGAGTGAATCTCGTTGCCTTCGCCTGAATGAGTGAGAGCGCTGAGCTTTATTGTGCGTATTGAGCTGGAATTGGATGCGATGGAAAGACCGCGCTCATGTCCGGTCCACACATTATGCTGCTTGTCCGAGTATATGCACCAGATTTCATTGTCGGCCAGACTCAGTTCCTGTCTGGAATCATGGCGGTACTGCCTGACGCCGTTTTTGTCAAGATCAAAGACTCCGTCATCGGTTCCGATCAGAATATGATCCGGATCACCGTTTGATAAGCTTTTTATGTTGTTGGTCTCCAGTGGAATAATTTTCTCCCAGCGGTCGTTGGTGGGAGTGTATTTCAGAAGTGATCCTTCGCCGCCTACATATATTGTTTCCCGGTCGTCGGCCTCAAGCATGCAGTTGGCAAAAAGGGGATAGTCTTCCGATCCTCCGACCTTAATTTTCAACGGCTTGAATGATTCTTCCTGTGCGCTCCATCTTGCCAGACCGCTGTAGGTGCCGACATAAAGAATTCCGCGGCTGTCGCGGAGCATTGAGTAGACCGATCTGTGGGGAAGCCCCTCTGAAAAATCCGTGAGCAGGTTGTCTCGCAGATTCATCCGGACTATGCCGTTGAGACCGCCTATCCAGAGAACATCATCGGTCAGAAGCAATGTTCTGATTTCTTTTGGAGTCGCCATAGGGCTTGGCGAAACTGTACCGGTCGAATAGTCATAGATAAGCAGACCGTTGTTGCTCCCGATATAAAGACAATCATCTTTCTCGACTATAGCATAGATCTGGATTCCCGAGAGCTCGTCCCGCCCGACGGGATGGGCCGTGACACCGTCATAGAAGTACAGACCGCTGTTGCTTCCGAGCCACATGATACCACGGCTGTCCATAAACAGGCAGAATATCGCAGTCTTCTTGCCGTCGACTGTTATGTTTTTCCACGACAGTTCGGTCTCGGGCAGGCGTGGTGTGGAATAGCCGTTGTGGACAGCTGCGATTGAGATTATTATAGTCAGAACATAACGTAGAAGTCTTCTGGGATAGGCGCTGGGCTTCTTCATGTTTTTTGACGGTATTGAGTTTGAGAGTGTAAAATTATTATTTTTTAGTTATGACAGGCGTTGTGCGGCTACATAATTCTGCAACATTTCCGACATAATCTGCAACATTTCAGATGCGGAGTGGCGACTTGGCTTGATGCGGAGATTAGTACAGCCCTTAAAGACACCTGAGAATTATTGAATTCGCTTTGTCGACTGCCGATGTGTCGAGAGATGTAAGATAGATCTGGGTTGTCATCTCGGAATCGTGCCCCATGCCTTCGCTGATTACGCTGAGTGCTATGCCTTTGTTTTTTGCAGCCGAAGCCCAGCTATGGCGTGCGACATATAGAGTCAGTGGAATTTTGATATCAGTTAATTCTGCGATTTTTTTGAGATTGCGGTTTATTTTATATCCTGCATTGAGATAGGTATATCTCTCGTTGATTCCTGTGTTTTTTATTATGGGTAACAGATATACGCTTTTGTTTTCAGGATATTTGTCAAGTATCGATTGCATCTCGCCGGTCCATTTTATTGTCAGAAGACGGCCGGTCTTGTGCCGGCGGTAGGAAATATATCCGTTTCTTAGATCCGACTTCTTTAAGAACGCCATATCGATGAAACTCATCCCTCTCATATAAAAACTTAGCATAAACATGTCTCTTGCAAAATCGAGAGCTGGATATGCCGATAGGTCAAGAATCTTGATTTTTCTGATAACCGGTAAAGGTAACGCACGCTTTATTGTTTTGTCTATCCCGGTGTATACGTGTTTGAAAGGGTTGCGGTTTTCTATGATCTCCTGTTCGACTGCCCGGTTATATACAGCCCTCAGTATTCTGGTATAGAAAGATACTGTGTTTGGTGTCACTCCGCGGTTGTGGAGCCAGCATTCATAAGACTCCATTATTTCAGAAGTCAGGCAGTCAAGGATAATATCGTTGCCTTGAAGCGGGTTGGGCTGTTTGGCAGATCTGTCCGACAGAAATTTTTTGAAGCTGTTGAGAGTGGTCTTGTAGGTTTCTGAAGTTCTGATTCTGCCGTTCTGCCTTAGCTGGGATATTAAACCCTTCATAAAGTTGAACAGAGTGTATTCCTGCACATATCGGTAGAATTGGCTGATTATATCATCGGCTGTATAAAAAACTCCGGTAGTATCAAATTTACGGCAGATGCGGTTCAGACGGTCAAGATCCTGACGCAGACGTTCGCCGATCGTTTGGATCAGAATGCTTCTTGCCGAATCGTTATGGGCGCTTTTTACTGTTTTACGTCTCTCATCCCATTCTGTCGGGAATATGTGGAACCCTGTGTGAAGTTTTCTGACTTTTCTCTCATGGATGATCTGATAATAGATAGAGCCTTTTTTGTCGGCAGTGATGGATGGCCGGAACTTGATTTTTATCGAAGCCATATGTCTGATACTGAGTTTGTGATAAATTATAAGGTATGATAGTTGACAGGTTCTGAAACTTTATATATGCAACCGGCGTTGTTAAAAGTAATTAATAACAGTAAAGATGTTGTTTGTCGATGATAAAAGAAGCGGTGCCGGTCGGAGTTATGTTGACTTTGTCTATGCTTGTGCAGTCATGTCTGTACGACGGGATTCGTGATTGTTCAGACTATTATAACAGCCTGTATATCGATAATCATTGGAATCTTGCACCGGATGCCGATCCGGAAGGGATGGCTGCTTTTTTCTTCAAGAAAGACGGAAGCGGGGTCTGGCGGTTTGATCTTGTCGGAAAAGATGGAGGACAGGTGCGGTTGCCGATGGGCGATTATGCTTTCGTGACGCTGAATGACGACACAGCGGTTCAGTTTGAGGACACCGGCTCTTATGAGTCCATGTTCTTGTCAACAGCCTCATGCGCATTGTTTCCGGGGGCGACAGATAGTGGTGGAGAGGAGATGTCGGTCAGGATGATCTCTCCTGAAGAGGAAACTGTGATGTGCCCTGAAACAATTTGGTATGATTCTTCGCCTTGTGTCAGTCTGAGCCTCGACAGGTTGTCATATGTCGATATCTCTGAGGGAGAAAAAATAAGAGTTTCTCCGTTTCTGATATTGCCTGCTCATCCGCGGAGCATTGTATGTAAATATCATCTTGTAGTGACAGGTGTCTCTAATCTGGAGGGAGTGTCGCGCGTCAGTGCGGCCATAAGTGGCATGGCCGGACAGATAAAAATTGACGGTCTGTCGCGCCCGTGTCAGGGAGTCACACTGCCGTTTCCGGTAAAATGCTCTGGTGGGTCTGGGATAAATGGCGAATTTCTGACATTTGGACTCACCTCTGATCCCTCTGTGCGAAACATTCTTAGCCTCTTTGTATGGCTTGCCGATGGCACGCGTCACTGCTATGAGTTTGATGTGACTTCACAGACAACTACAGCCGATGATCCAATGGATGTATGGATACGCATTGATGGGCTTGAACTGCCTGTTTCGGCTGAAAATAAAGGCTCTTTTGACGTGACTGTAGACAAGTGGAATACAATAGTGATAAACCTTGGCGGGAGCTGAGTTGTTGTTTTTATAAGGAAGAACTTATTGCCGATGGATAGAGATGTTTTCCGGAAATAAAAAAACGATATCGATATGACAGGAAGATTATTGGCCGGAATGTTGGCCGGGTTGGGAGTGATGCAGTTGGTGGCATCATGTAGTGCCGACGGTATACACGGTCTGGAGGTTGTGGATCAGTCATTGATAACGTTCAATGCTGTTGCTGCAAAAAATGCTTCAAGGGGCGATGTGACGACAACGGTCACAATACGCGATTTCGTAGTCACTGCCTATGCCAATGGTAAAATACTTATGGATCATGTGACTGTCAGTCGCGACGGTGCTCAATGGACATACTCGCCGGCGGCATACTGGCCCGATGTCCCGGTTAATTTCTATGCGGTTAGCCCCGCTGACATGGTTGACTCACCGGATATTACGGGAGCAGGAACAGGAACCGCAAGTATCGAGGGTTACAATAATCCGGGTAATGTCGATCTGTTGTATGCCGTGAATTATGGAGAGATACAGACCGGATCACCGGTGGTTATAAACTTCAGGCATGCGCTTTCCAAAGTAGATGTTATGCTCTCCAGTGCAAATTCCGAAATTGTCGTGAAGGTAAAAAACGTAAAAATTGGAAATGTATGTAGTCAGGGATCGTTTTATTATCCGCGTCAGACAACAGCCGCCGACAACGCTGTATCAGGATATTGGCATTCTCAGACACTTATTGGGGATGTTACTCTTTTAAGTTCCGACGAAGGGTTGGTATTAACGCCTGACGTAGCGGATGTCTCAGAAAATGAGCAGGGTAAGGATATTGATTTCTTTATCCCGCAGGAACTGGGAGCACTTTCCTATGATGCATCTGATAAGGTGTTTACAGGCGCTTATATAGCTGTTGATTGTGAAATCTTTGACAAGGCGACGGGTGGCAAGCTCTTCCCCGGAACCCATACTCCCGATTATATTCTTGTGCCTGGAACCGATTGCGGTCGCATAATGTATCCTGCATCCGGCAAGTCTGTCACTGAATGGAAAATAGGGTATTCCTATGTGTATGATATCAAGATTGACAATCCGGCGGTATTGTTTGATGGTATAGAATTTGGAGTGACAGTCGATGAATTTGCCGACGGCAACGCGTCAGAGAGTCCGTCGATGTAACGTAGATAATATTATTGAAAAACGAAAAAAGAGAGATGTATTTTTGGATTATACTGGCTGCTGTTCTGGTTCTGGGAAACAGACAACACATAGTGCCTGCGGTTTATTGTGTATTCTCTAAATTAACCGGTCACAGAAGATAATAATACAATGAGGCTGTGTCAAAAAAAGCATTCGAGGGTGGAGTACACCCAACGCTAAATTCGACACAGCCTTATATTGTAGTCTGTTAACTCGAGACGAGATTACTTGCCTTCGACTCCGAGATCCTTATAGGTGCGTGGAGCCGGAACACCTGGAAGTGGTTTGCGGTTCTTTAGCTGCTCCATGATCACCTCGATGGCTTTGTTGAGCTGCTGGTCCACTCCTTGCTGTTCGAGCACGGGATCATTGTCGATCAGGATGTCAGGATCGACACCATGGTTCTCGACAATCCATTTGCCGGTCTTGGCATCAAAGTTGGTGAAGAACGGAACGCGCACATCGGTGCCGTCCATGTAGGGCAGAGAGCCGCTGATGCCGACGATACCACCCCATGTGCGGGTACCGATCACTGTGCCGAGGCCGGTAGCCTTGAAACTCCAGGGGAAAAGATCGCCGTCCGATGCCGAGTACTTGTTCACGAGAAGAACTTTCGGGCCATGCATTGTCCCTTCCGGGATGTTGCCGACGCGGCTTGAGGTGCGGCTCATTGTGCGGCGGTAGACCTCACGTTGCAGACGCTCGATGAGCATGGGCGAAACATTGCCGCCGCCGTTGGCGCGGTCGTCGATGATAAGTGCCTCTTTGTCGAGCTGCGGGTAGTAGTAGCGCACAAACTCATTCAGCCCCTCGGGCCCCATGTCAGGAACATAGATGTAGCCGACACGGCCGTTGGTGGCCTCTTCCACCTTCTTGATATTGCCGGTGACCCACTCGTTGTGGTAGAGCATCGACTCGTTGCCGATGGGCTTGACTATGATAGTGTGTCCGCCTGCGGTTGCCTTGTCGTTGATGGTAAGTTCGGTCGCAATGTCGGCTTTGCCTATAAGAAGCTCATAGATATTGTCGACTGTGTTGGTTGGCACACCGTCGATGGCAGTGATGAAGTCACCGGCCTTGACATCGAGACCCGGCTCGGTAAGGGGTGAGCGCAGCTCTGGACGATATGGCGCGCCGGGAAGTATCCGGTCGATCTTGAAATATCCGCTCTTGTCGGCGCTGATCTCTGCTCCGAGAAGCCCCATCGGTATTCGTTCGGGTTTGTTGTATTCACCCACGTTCACATAGGCGTGACCGCATGCGAGTTCGCCTATGAGTTCACCTATGATGTAGTTCAGGTCAAGGCGTGTCTTTGCATGGGGTACAAGTGCGGCATACTTCTCTTTTAGCGCTTTCCAGTCGGCGCCATGCATGTTCTCAAGGTAGAATCCGTCGCGGAATGCGCGCCAGACTTCGTCGTAGACCTGCGGCCACTCTTTCGAGTAGTCGGCTACTGCTACAAGATTGCTCAGGTCGAGTTTGTCGTTGAGCGACACCTTGTCGGCAGGGAATGCGGCCATATAGTAGTTTCCGCTCTGGCGGAATATGGCTTTCTTGCCTTCGGGAGCCATTGTCACAAGCTGTGCACCCGTCACCTCGCTGTCGGTGCCGTCAGCCATGTTGTAGACACGCAGCGAGCGTCCGGCCGAGTAATAGAGTTTGCTGTTGTCGCTGTAGACAGGGCGTGCCATCTGGCTGTTTTCAAGAGGGAGCTTGACGATGCGGGTGGCAAGACCTTCCGGATCGATCCTGACGGTCACGGTATTCTCTTCGGCTTTTCCCTCCTGCCCTTTTTCCTTGGACTGTTCCTCATTGTCGGCCGGTTTGATCAGCAGGGGCGATGGAGTGTCAGACGAGAGCATGGTCATGTAGACTGCACCCATGCTGCCGTAGGCGTAGTTCCACTCTACACGGCTGTAGATAGGGTTAAGATCGCGGTCCGAGACAAAGAAAAGATACTTGCCGTCTTTACTGAACACTGGCGACGATGAGTCATACCACTTTTCGGTTACGGGATATTCCTTGCCGGTTGCAAGGTTATGCAGATAGATAACCGACATATCGTTTTCACCCGAACGGGTTGTGGCGATCCACTTGTTGTCGGGCGAGAAGCTCACCGACCATATCTCCCCTTGAGGCTGGGTGATGAGGGTGCGTTTTGAACCTGTTGCCGGATCGACCTCTACAAGGCGGTTACGGCGGTCGGTATAAAGAATTTTCTTGCTGTCCGGAGTCCAGAAGATCGAGCGGATATAGGTGTCGTTGTCTTTGGTGAGCTGGCGCGTCGAGCCAGTGGAAAGTTCATACAGGTAAACTTCAGTTTCGCCGGTGCCGTCGCCGACATAGGCGATATATTTTCCGTCGGGGCTTATTTCACCCTCGCGGTCGTTCGATCCGGGAGTACGGGTGAGATTTTTTACCGCCCCGCCTTTCACCGGCACGTCAAACACCTCGCCGCGCGCCGACACGGCGCTGCTGTTGCCTTTGTCGGCGATGCTGAGGTGAGTGACGTTGTTGCCGACGGTCTTGCGTT
>JAIDKP010000340.1 GCA_029051445.1 Muribaculaceae bacterium
ACCTGCAGGTGTTTGACAAGCGTGAATTTGTAAAATCACTGTTCGGTAAAAAATCGGTTTGAGCGCATTGAAACGATCGGTAAAAAGACATGAAGTCGATATAGTCACGCTCGGATGCTCCAAAAATCTGATTGATTCGGAGCGTCTGCTCGGACGACTTGCCAAAGCCGGCATCAAAGCCCGCCATAATCCCGATAAAATCGGGAGCGGAACCGTAGTAGTGAATACCTGCGGTTTTATCGGCGATGCCAAAGAAGAATCAATCGAGATGATTCTTGACCTTGTCGGTGCCAAAGAGCGTGGAGAAATCGGCAGAATAGCCGTGATGGGGTGTCTGTCGGAGCGATACCGCAAAGAGCTGAAAGAGGAGATTCCGGAAGTCGACGCATGGTTCGGAAAATATGACTGGACCGGTGTCGTCGACTGGCTTAACCCGTCGGCAACCGCTGTCCCGGTAAAACCGTGGGAGAGAGTAATAACCACTCTTCCACACAATGCATATCTGAAAATATCGGAAGGATGCAACCGCAGGTGTGCGTTCTGTGCCATACCGCTAATCACAGGTCCGTACCATTCACGCTCCATAGAAGAAATCGAAGAGGAGGTCAGAAGCCTTGTTGCCGGAGGGGTGAGAGAATTCAATGTCATCGCTCAGGATCTGTCGAGCTACGGACTTGATCTATACCACTCTCAGAAGCTGCCGGAGCTTATCGACCGACTGGCCGACATAAACGGAGTTGACTGGCTGAGGCTTCATTATGCCTATCCGTCGCAGTTTCCTATGGAAATAATGGATGTAATGGCACGCCGGGAGAATGTGTGCAGCTACATGGATATCGCTCTACAGCATATCAGCGACAACATTCTCGAGGGGATGCGCCGACACATAACTTCGGCTCAGACACGCGATCTCTTGGCAGAAATGAGAGACAGAGTTCCCGACCTTCATATCCGCACAACCCTGATGGTGGGATTTCCCGGCGAAAGTGAAAAAGAATTTCTCGAACTCATGGATTTCGTGCGTGAGCAGAAATTCGAACGAATGGGAGCATTCGCCTACTGCGAGGAGGAAGACACCTACGCCGCACGGACGCTGACCGACTCCATCCCGCAGGAAGAGAAACAGCACCGTCTCGACACTCTGATGTCGCTGCAGGAGGAAATCTCTCAGGAGATACAGAACCGCAAGATCGGATCAACCCTAAAGGTGATCATTGACCGCGAGGAAGAAGACCAGTATGTTGGACGCACCCAATG
>JAIDKP010000341.1 GCA_029051445.1 Muribaculaceae bacterium
TGCTCGAGGAATCCTACCGTGACCCCGTCGCGTTTTGTCACAGTTCCGGAATCAGGGCTGTCGATGCCGGTGATGCATCTTAAGAGTGTCGTTTTCCCGGTTCCGTTTTTGGCTATAAGTCCGATCTTGTCTCCTTCGGATATTCCTATTGTGACATCGGAAAAGAGTATTCGGTCGCCTACGCTTTTTGTAAGGCGGTCGATCTGCATCAATATAGCCATGTGGAGCTGTGTTTATCTTTCTTTTAGGTCTGCTTTTTGAGCAGCCTCGGTTGCTTCAAGTGTTGTTTTTACCAAAGGGTTCCGAGCCAGTAGGCAAGCTCGTCGGTCCACAGTTTGCGGAAGGGTCTGTCGAGCCATCCGAATCCGTGCTTGCCGTAGGGAAAAATATGGATTGCGGCGTTAATGTCTTTTTCCTGAAGCGCGGTATAATAGCGTACTCCGTTTATGGGCTCCACAATGTCGTCGTCGCCGCAGAGCACTATGAATGCGGGAGGCGTGAGCGAGTCGACCATAAGATCGGGGGAGTAGTGGCGCAGTGTCTCGCTGTCGGCATCTTTGCCAAGCAGGTTGTCGCGTGATCCCTGATGCACGTTCTTGTCGTCCCACATCGAGATAACAGGATATAGGAGTATGGTGAATGCGGGGCGTGCCTCAGGATCCGGGGCAAGTGTGGAGACTGTGGCGGCAAGGTGTCCGCCGGCCGACGAACCCATGACTCCGACTTTGGCCGGATCTATTTTCAGCTCCTCGGCTTTTGACTTCATATATCTCACGGCTTCCCATGCATCGTTGAGCGGCAGATCGCGGTTGCCTGCAGGGAGCGTGTAGTTGACCACGGCGTATGTGATGTTGTTGTCGAGCATCCACTCAGTAGCGTCGAACCCCTCATTTCCAAGCGACACAAAGAAATATGCTCCGCCGGGATAGGCTATTACCGCACGTCCGTCGGGGTTTGCAGGTGAGAAGATTGTCATTTCTGCACCTGAGGAGAGATTGACTTTTTTGCCGTCTTCGGGGTTGATCGCATATGCGCACAAGGCTACGGCGCAGCATATGATCGCAATAAGTTTTTTCATGGTTTACAGTGGTTTATATAAGGCTTAAAATGAGTACCTGTGCCACAACAACGCGCAGGAACATCGTGAGAGGGTATACGGTAGAATAGGCTACGGCCGGAGCATCGTTGGCAGTGGAGTTAGTGCCGTAGGCAAGTGCCGGCGGATCGGTATATCCTCCCGACATAAGTCCCATGATTGTC
>JAIDKP010000342.1 GCA_029051445.1 Muribaculaceae bacterium
GTGTCGGGACGTACGGAAAAAAGTCTTGCCGACAATAAACTGGATTATTTCAAAAGTGTAAGTGTGACTGACAGCGCGTCGATGTCGATAATGAACTCTGTCGCGATGAAGCTGCTTGAACGGTCGGTCGACAATGAGTTGTCAAGTCATTCGGGTGTAATAAACTACGCGTTCTATTCGTTCCCCCCTTCGGGCAGCCGTAATCGCTATATGTTTATATTTTCAAACGGGCAAAAAACTGTTGCGATGTATATGGAGGGCGATGCCACGTTTTCCGATATAAAAAAAATGATAAAGAAGTAATGTATTAACACTATGGAATTATGAAAAAAAGTGTCAGCTATATTGTATTGCCGGTCATGATGCTATTTATCTCTTTGCCGGTGTATGCATCGGGTGAAGATGATGTGAAGATCAGTGATGACAATAATACAAAATGTGTGAGTTTTGAACATGATGAGAGTGAATTCAACTTCTCTTTTCCGTTTATGCGCGATTATACGGGCGCAGGCAGGCATAATAATGGCGGTCATTTTTCACGATGGACGGTGACTTCCGGTCTTATAGGTCTGGGATGGAACTCTACTATCGACCAGACGGCAGGGCTGAAACAGCGCGGATCACATTCGATAGATTTTTTCTGGGGACATATACTTGCATTGCGTTATCGCACGGCCCGCAAGGGACCGTCGGTCAGTCTTGGATTCGGTATCGATTTCCGAAACTGGGTGACGCGAGAGGGTGTTTACGGACGTGTGGCGGCAGGTTCAGGTGTTGTCGGATGTGAACCATGGCCTGATGGAGCGTATGACGGCTCGTCGCGCCTGTATGCGTTCTCAATGATGTTCCCTTTGACTATACGCCAGAGCCTGTCACATGGTTTCACTCTCACAGCCGGAGCATCGCTCGATGTCACGACGCATGCCTCTGTGAGGTCGTCATACCGGCTCGATGATGTGAAATATAGTAGCAGCTGGGATGGCTTTGATCACAATACTATCGGCTTTTCGGTGTTGGGCGCTCTTCAATGGCATGATATCGGTGTGTTTGCCAGATATACGCCTACTTCACCCGTAAAGGCTGAGAATGGGATGGAATTCAAAACTTTAACTATTGGACTAGCTGTGGCATGGTGATATATTAAGGCAAGAGGATAGACTTGTGTAAAGCGATTGTGTTTTGCCGGAGGGTGTAAAATCAGAGCGATGCGAAAAAAAAACATTCTGCCTCCCGCTGATTTTATGCAACTTACGGTGTCTATTGAAATTTTTAGTGAAAAAAGTTTCGAAAAGATTTGGTGGGAATTGAGAAAAGGCATAACTTTGCACCCGCAAATGAGGAACAGCGGTTCTGAAAGAACAAAC
>JAIDKP010000343.1:0-436 GCA_029051445.1 Muribaculaceae bacterium
GAACTGCAGAAAGTGACACCGCCACAGGAGCGGAGGACACTCCGGCGGAAAGCCCCGACAGCAGCAGCGGCAGCGACAGCCCGAGGTCGGCGCTCGAGACCGACGGGACTCTCTACAAAATACAGAAGGGACAATCGCTCTACGGCATAGCATATGCCAACAACATAAGCGTCGATGACCTTCTCGCTGCAAATCCGGGCATAGACCCCAAAGGGTATAAAGCCGGAACTGTGATCGTAATACCGAAATCGGCACTTGAGGATGTCGAGATGGAGATCAAAGCCGGTGATGAGGACTATGATGCCGAGGAGGAGGAAGACATGGATGAATGCGATGATACCGCCAACATCCCCGATGACGAACTTGCCACAATCCAATCGGAAGATGAGGGCGACATACCGACCGACACACTGCGTGTGGCCGTGATGCTCCCTCT
>JAIDKP010000343.1:446-4800 GCA_029051445.1 Muribaculaceae bacterium
CGCGGGCCGGACGCCTTTACACTGAATTCTACCGCGGCTTCCTTCTCGGAGCCGACAACATGAGCCGGGCAGGCCAGCCTGTGGAAATCACCCTCTACGACACATCGGACTCCACGGCATTTGAGTCGGTGCTGTCACGCCGCCATGAGGTCGAGAAGTTCAACCTGTTCATCGGCCCTGAGACATCGTGGGGCATATCGAGTGTGGCGCGCAAGGCTCAGAACGACAGCGCATGGATCATCAATCCATTTGCCGTCAAAGACGAGCAGCAGGTGACAAAGCCACGCCTGCTTCAGGCCAACATTCCGCATAATGAGATGTATGCCGGAGCAATCGACCGGTTCATCGAGCAATACAGGGATTATGTGCCTGTGTTTATCGGACGTGTCGACGGAGCAGCCGACAAGGCACCGTTCACCGAGCAGCTCAAGGCCGCGCTTGACAAAAACAGCATTTCCTACAGAGTGATCGCATTTCACAGTGTGCTGACCTCAGAGGAACTTCAGGAACTAAGCACCGACACAGCGACCGTGTTCATACCGATGTCGTCGTCGCGAAATGAATTTGCCAAGTTCTCGCCTGCCCTGCGCGACTTCCGCAACCAGTCGCTCGCTCAAGGCGGACAGACTGCCATATTCGGATATCCAGAATGGATCGCATTCAGAGGAGAATATCTCGACCAGCTCGGCGAGCTTAACGCAACCATCTATTCACGCTTCTACAGCCCGACAGGCGACTATCTTGCCCGCCATGTCGCAACCGACTACGCACGCTGGTTTGGCGAGGATATGACTGACGCGATACCCAACCAGGCATTGCTCGGGTTTGACATCGCGATGTTCACGATCAACTCCCTGCGTGAAAACGGCGGGAAGCTTGTACTACCCGATCCCGACGGCGAGGAGATTGTCTACGACGGACTGCAGAGCTCTTTCCGTCCTATGCTCGAGCAAGGCGACAAGGGGTGGACCAACCACGCGCTATACTTCATCACATTCAAGAACGACGGCACAACAACCCACGACATAGTGACCGTCCCCTGCAAAAACATCACCATAAAAAAGTGAAAACCCTCCGTCTACTACTCTCTCTTGTAATCGCACTGGCGACATGCACGCCCGTTGCGGCCGAACACTACAAGCCGCACATCTCGGTTGGAGCCCACGGCGGCGCGACAATGTCGATGATGGCGTTTTCTCCAGGCATCAAGCAGTCGTTCAGCCAGGGGCTGACAATGGGTGCCTCGTTCACATATGCCGAAGAACGACACGTGGGACTGCGTGCAGAGCTGAACCTCGTGCAACGCGGATGGGCCGAGAACTACGAGGACCTGCCGTTTCAGTATTCCCGCAAGTTCACCTATATCTCGGTGCCGATGCTGACCCACATTTTTTTCGGCAGCAGGAAAATCAAATGCATCTTCAATCTGGGGCCTGAGGTGTCCTACATGATCGGGAAAAGCATCTCGTCGAATTTCGACTACCGAAACATCGGATCGGTAGAGGGGTACCCGTCGTCACGCCACACCGACCAGCTCACACTTGATGTCGCCAACCGGTTTGACTACGGCATCACAGCCGGCGCGGGAGCCGAGTATGTCATAAACCGGCGCAACAGCATTCAACTTGAAATCAGGTATTATTTCGGCATAGGAAACGTGTTTCCATCGCAGCGCACCGACACATTCCACGGCTCCCGCTGCATGGATCTCGCACTCACGTTAGGCTATAAATTCCGTCTGAAATAATCAGTCATACTGCAATACAAAAAAAGAGAGGACGCTCATGGCATCCTCTTTTTTTTAGTCACGGGCTTTACCGGATCAGATTTCGTTGAAGACGCTGATCTGGGCGATACCGATACCTTTGTCGGCATCATCGACACAGATGCGTACGGCATCGGCATATGTGCGGTCAAACCGGTGTATCTTGACGCGACGGTCGGTTGGCGCTGGTCCGGCAAACACTTTTTTCCACTCGCCTCCCACACGGCATTCAACGCTGTAGCGGCGAAGTTCGCCGCCGTCCTTGGCTCCTGTGATGACCACAGCGTTAACCGGCTGCGTCTTGTCAAGCTCTACGGCTATCCACGGTTTGTCGACTTTCACGTTGCTGTACCATGCGGTCTTGAAATTGTCATCGGTCACAAGGTCGTGTATGTTCATGTCGTCGCTCCATGAGCCTGTGGCATGGCATCCCTTGGCGACATTGGAGGCCGTGATCGGTGCTCCGGTCTCAGCTATCTTCACCTGAGCGCCGTCGTTTTTCCAGAGTTTGCCGATCCGGCGGAGCGATGCGAGGGCGTTGTCATCGAGCAGACCGTCGGTGTTGGGGGCGGCATTCAGGATGAATGTGCATCCCACCTTGTTCATGGGCACGAGGTTGTCATTCACCATGGCTTCGGGGCTGCGGGTAGCCTTTGTGGGGAAGTATGATTTCCAGAACCATGTGTCCTGCAGCTGATAGCATGCCATTGACGGAAGGAAGCTTGTGCCTTTGTCGATCTTCTGTCCGGCTCCCTGCTCATAGGTCTTGATATCGGAGTAGAACAGTGCCTCGGCAGGATATTTGGCTCCATTGAGATCCATGACCAGACAGTCGGGTTGTATCGACTTACAGAACTTATAGATTTCGTCGAACGAGATCTCCTCGTAGGATATGCGCGACCAGGGAGCGTCCCATCCGTCGATCATGAGCGCTGCCACCGGGCCGTAGTTAGTGAGCAGCTCACGCAGCTGATTTTTAAGGAAATCGATGTGATAAGGCTCGATCTTGTTGGGAAGTATCTTCTCGTGCAGGTCGAGAATCGAGAAGTGGAACATGACTTTCATGCCGTTTTCCTGCAATGCGGTGGTGAGCTCCTTCACCACGTCGCGTCCTGCGGCGCTGTTGACCGAATTGTAGTCGGTTGTCTTTGTGTCCCAGAGACAGAAGCCGTTGTGGTGTTTCACCGACATGCACACGAAGCTCATGTTGGCACTCCTGGCTCCCTCGATCCACTGGTTGCAGTCGAGTTTCACGGGGTTGAAGAGTGAGAGCGGGGCTTCGGGGTCGGCCCAGTCGTGGTCGAGGTATGTGCCCATGCCGAAGTGCACGAACAGACCGAATTTCAGATCGACAAAATCCTGCTGTAGCTCATGCAGCGATTTTGCGGCAGAGATCTGCGTGCCGCCTATGAGCATCGCAAGAGCAAGAACGATTTTAACCGTAATTTTGGCCATGTGATAATTTTTGGGATGATTAATGATCAGGCAAAAATAATGAAACAATAACAATAGCATGGGGTATAGTGGCCATTTAACTCATTTTTTACATTATGTATTTTGTTATCTTTGCGTATAATCTAAAATCTCAATCGACATGGCTTTAAAATCAATCATGAAATGTGTTTTCGTCGTTCCGGCATTGCTTTTGGGAGCTGTATCATGCGGCCCACATTATGATATCCCGCAGAAAGTGGAATGGCAGGAGATTACCGATGCATCTTTTCAGGATGGGCTTATCACGGTGAGAGAAGGCAGCGAGCTTCTTTCGGCCGACGCGTACACTGATTTCATCCTCACCGGCCAGGCTTTTACCGAGCCTAACGCCTCGGCATCGCTGTGGTTTCACACCGGCGACAATTGCGGCTACGAGGTACTGTTTGCCAACGGCCCGATGGATGGACGGCGCATGACGGGATCACTTGCCACCGTGCGCAATCTCTACAAATCGATGGCCGCTGACACGACATGGTTTGATTTCAGCATATCGGTGCGCTCGCGCAATATCGCCATCGCCGTTAACGGTGTCGATGTGGTGTGCTACACCGAACCCGCCAGCATCTACCGCACCAAGGAGAATTCGGGACGCCGCCTGTCGTCGGGACGCTTCGCCATACGCGGCGGCAACGGCACGGTCATGTTCCGCGACCTGACGGTGACTCCTCTCCGCGAGGGCACAGTCAACCCCAACGACACCATGCCGCCGGTCGACGAGATGACCGATCAGGTGATACGCCTGCAGCAGCTCAATTTCCCGGTCATCGACTACCATGTACATCTGAAAGGCGGCCTGACAAAGGAGATGGCTCACGCAATGTCGATGAACTACGGCATAAACTACGGTGTCGCTCCCAACGTAGGTGAAGGCGGAGTCGGCCGTATGCTTGCCGATGATGCCGAGGCTATGGAGTACTTCAACGAAGTGTCGACACTGCCGTTTCTGATGGGAGCACAGGGCGAGGGACGCCGATGGATTGTGCAGTTCTCGCCGGGGGTGCTTGACCGGTTTGACTACCTTTTCACCGATGCCATGACTGTGGTCGACCGCGGCCGCATCTCGCGCATCTACCGTCCTGAGGAGGTCTACTGGGA
>JAIDKP010000344.1 GCA_029051445.1 Muribaculaceae bacterium
TATACAGCAACCCCGGGTTCAATGTCGACACAATGCTCTCAAACGCCACATTGAGCCTCGGAGTAGGATCACCCTCGTTTCGCCCGCAATAAAACGCGATTGACGGATGGCGGCGTATGCGCTTCACATAATCCTCGGCATTGTTGACAAACATATCCTCATCGCCCGGATTGGGACCATCGACCGGATTTGCAAGCCAAAAGTCCTGCATTACCATAACGCCGTAGCGATCACAGGCCTCATAGAACTCCTCATCGCCGGTCTGCCCCACCCAGTTACGGATCATATTGAAGTTCATATCACAGTGATACTTTACGGCAATGTCATATTCGCGCCCGCGGTAATTGAGATTATGCTCGCTGAATCCCCAGTTGCCTCCAAGCGGTATGAAGCGTTTGCCGTTGACATACATTGTCAGGCGTGTCATCGGATCGGCATAGGTCATTTCCCTTATACCGGCCTTGAAATCGATCCTGTCGGAGACCTTGCCGTCGTCTGTCACAAATTCAAATCCCGCATCATAGAGATTAGGCAGGCCGTAGCCTACCGGCCACCACAGGTTCATCCTGCAGTCTTTCAGCACATCATATTCCTCGGGAGAAAAACACACTTCGGTTTCCTCGCCCGACGCTATAGTAATACTACGGTCGAAACGCACATCGCCAATCCAGCCGCACAACCGGCCTGTCACTTCCCTGTCGCCATGATTGGAGACAAAAACACAGGGGGTCATCGACGCAAGCGTGTCGCCGTCAAATGTAAGCTTTGAGGTCACTACCGGATCAAGCAGCATCACATCGGCAACCGTAGTCAGATACACATCATTCCATATCCCTATATCACGCCCGCGCACCGTCGAGATCCAGTCCCAGCCTATAGTGGCATGGAATGTCGGATTGTCGAGCCCGAGCATACCGCCGTTGAAATCGGTAGTCTCAATGTTTTTTTCCTTCACCGCCCCCGGATGCGCGACCTTCTCTATCTCCACGGCAAGCACATTGGCTTCAGGTTTCAGCAGGTCGGTCACATCGGTTTTCGAACGGACAAACGCACCCTCGATACGGTCTATGCGCTTTCCGTTGAGATAGACATCGGCTTTCCAGTTTATTCCGTCGAAGTTAAGAAAAACACGCCCGGCTGCATCGGAAGCATCGTAATCAAATACAGTGCGATACCAGAAGTTGCTGTTGAAATACGACTCCGAGATATTAAACATGTTGTCGGAGAAGTTTGGATCGGGTACTGCACCTGCATTGATATAGCTTGAAAGCACAGTTGAAGGCACTGTGGCAACAAGCCACTGCCTGTCGTCGAAAGACGGCATAGAGATTGCCTCGCCTGTGGCTTCGACCTCCGAGGCACGCGCCAGCTTCCATGCCCCTCCGTTGAGCGAATACTCTTTTTTGCCATTGTGCGAAGACTCTGCGGCAAGCTCATGAGCCACAGGAATAATTCCACCGCGCCCCATGACCTGCATCTCGCTAAGCACATACCGGCCAGTCTCCCCCGGCTCATCCATATGCACTCTCACATACCTGGCTTTGCCCGATGCATCTATAGTATCGCTCAACCCGACCGCCGCCGGCAGCCCGGCAACCGACTTCCATGTCACGGCATCATCTGAAAACTCGACACAACCCGATTTCGGTTTCTCAACCCAGTCAAGTATCACCTGCGATATATCGGCACGATTGCCCAGGTCTACATAAACCCACTGTTCTCCCCCACCGTCACTCATCCATGCACTGCCAAAATCAAATGACGGCAAAATATCGCGGTCAGCCTTTCCGCCATTGCGGAACACAACCTCGTGTATTTCCCAGCTTTCAACACCCGGAGCGTCAAAAAGAATCCTCATGTCAGATGTCTTTCCAAAATCCACAGGCACTGTCACCGTGAACCTCTCCCCTATGGCAGTTTTCCCGGACTGCTTGTTTGGATCAAGCTCCTGTCGGTGCCGATACGCATGTTTTCCCCATCCTCCTCCTGTCTTGCGGCCCGACGTCTTCCAGTCTGTCACATCGGTAACCTGAACCGCGATATCATAGTGTCCGGTCGATCGGACACCATGATATGCGACTCCGGAAATTTCTATGGTATCGGCGGCTACTTCCATCCCGTTCCAGTGATACTCAAGCCATGATCTCTCCCCTTTAAGTCCGTTGAAACTATAGGGTCCACCATCGATCGACCACTCCCTTTCACGCGATGTCAGCGTTCCATCGGGAGTAGACACCGTCAGATAAGGAGGCAGCTCGGTGGTGACGATTCCATCGGTGATGAGCTGCGATGTCAGGTTGAAGTCGTAGGCTGTCGACTGATACGTCCGACGGTTCAGTGCAATGTTGCGGTACTCATTGTCAGCCACAAGTTCCGGAGCAAAAGACTGAGACGGATCGCCCGGATATATACCGATACCACGTGTAGCAGAATCAACCGCGCCGGTGCATGCAGCCAATACGGGCAGCATTGCGATCGCCAGAGGAGAAAAAGCCTTTACCATAAAAAAGATATTTTTCCGAGCAGTTAGCCCGAAACAAGATATTACTTGCGGAAATAACGGTATGTGCCTACCTTCAACTCATAACATGCGGGATCATCGGCAATTACAATCGCGTCGGGATGTAGCTGAACCGCAGTCACAGGCCACATCTGGCTCACGCCGCCTTCCACACACTGCTGAAGCGCACGAGCCTTGCCATGACCGTTGACAAGCACCATCACCGTGCGGGCGTCCATGACAGTACCGACTCCTACAGTGACAGCCTTCTTCGGCACCAGATTCAGATCACCTCCGAAGAAACGTGCGTTGGCGATAATCGTGTCCTGTGTCAGCTCAACACAACGTGTGCGTGAACGCAGCGACGATCCGGGCTCGTTGAATGCAAGATGGCCGTCGACACCTACACCGCCTACAAACAGGTCAATTCCGCCTACTGCGGCAATAGCCTCCTCATAAGCCGCACACTCGGCAACAGGATCAGGAGCGTTACCATTGAGGATATGCACGTTAGCCTTATCGATGTCAATATGATCGAAGAAATTGGAATGCATAAACGAGTGATAGCTCTCAGGGTGTTCCTCGGCAAGACCGCAATACTCATCCATGTTGAATGTCACCACATCCTTGAAGCTTACTTTTCCGGCGCGGTTCATCTCGATAAGAGCCGCATACATGCCGAGAGGCGTGCTTCCGGTCGGGAGACCGAGCACAAAACGCGGATGTCCCTCTGAAGGAACAAAAGAGTTGATTGCGTCAGCGACTGTCTGCGCCGCACGTGCCGACAGTTCCTTGTAATTCTCTGTAATAATCAGGTTCATGACTTCTATATTTTTATTTGTCGTTAGTTATGTTTATTTCAAAATGTCGGAGCCGGGGATTGTATCGCAGTCCCTGACTTGCAAAAAGACGGTCAAGACTTCCATTGCGGCCTACTGTCTCAACATCGCCGGTCACAAGATCGCCGCTGCGGCCAAGCAACCACACATAGTCGGTTGTAGCCAAAGCGATATCAAGATCGTGCGTCGACAGAAAAACGGTTATCCCTCTTGCGGCAAGGTCACGCAACAGTTTCATAAGTTCGACTTTACCTGGAAAATCAAGAAAGGCGGTAGGCTCGTCGAGCATAATCACAGGAGTCTGCTGTGCAAGAGTCTTGGCAATCATCACTTTCTGCATCTCACCATCAGACAGTGACGCAACCATTCGTCCCCGCAGTCCATCGGCTCCGACAACCCCGATCGCCTCATCGACAATCTTGCGGTCATCATCTGTAAGGTGTCCCCAGTAATTGGTGTAAGGTGTACGGCCAAGACCGACAAGCTCCTCTGTAGTCATCGCGCTCATGCTACCGCGTCCGGTGAGCACCACGCCCATAAGACGTGATAACTCTGACAATTGGATTTTGCCGACAGGCGTTCCGTCAATACGCACACAGCCCGACAAAGGTGGCTGAAGACCGGCAATCGTTCGCAACAGAGTCGACTTACCCGCTCCATTAGGCCCGAGCAGACATGTCACAGCTCCTGCAGGAATCGTCTCATCAAGGTTTCCCGCCACAACCCTAACACCTTCACGTCCCCGATAACCTATTGTGAGATCATCAAGAACGACACTGTGCCCGGAACATATGTCAGAGTTTTCCTTCATCGCGATAAGAGTAAAAGCCCGACGGTCCTACAATCACATGATCAAGAACGGCAATATCAAGCAAACGGGATGCCTCCGATATTTTACGGGTCAATGCATCATCCTGTGCGCTCGGTCGTATCGCACCCGACGGATGATTATGACACAGTATTATTCCCGAAGACATACAGTCAAGTGCTCTTTTCAGCAGAACCCTTACATCGACCAACGTTGCGGAAATACCCCCCTGAGAGATTTTTTCAACCGTTATAACCTTGTTGGAGCGATTAAGGAACAGTACCCAAAACTCCTCATGGACAAGCCTGTCGAGCTTCGGTCTCATGTAATTGTAGACCGCTTCACTTGACGACATCACAGGTATCTGGCCGGATGCCGACAACGACTGCACACATCTTGCACCAAACTCGATCGATGCCATCAGCGAGACTGCCTTTGCCGGTCCAACACCCTGATATTTAGAGGTCAGCTCACGGGTTGTCAAGCGGCTGACGCGTGCCAGACTGTTGTCATTGTCTCTAAGTATCTCACGACTTAGCGACAGAACCGACTTCCCTGGCATCCCGCTGCCGAGTATTATAGCCAGAAGCTCTGTATCGGTGAGAATACCGACACCTTTTTCAAGAGCTTTTTCTCTCGGGCGGTCTGAGTC
>JAIDKP010000345.1 GCA_029051445.1 Muribaculaceae bacterium
TCTTTCCCTGTGTCGGATACGGGCATCACATGTTCAGGTCTCTTGCCTTGTGACCGTCGGCAGCAAGTGTGTCGGCAAGTAGGCGGAACTCGTCGGTGCTTCCTGCGATGATTTGTGGCACAACGTTGTGGTTGCCGTTAAGCGGAGAACGTGTGTCGTTGAGATCACGGTGTCTTGCTTCACCATGCTCGATCCTTACAAAAGGTGTATAATATACATCGGCTGCGCCGCCGCAAGTTCCGTAAACTTCGGCATGGAAATGCCTGAACGAAGCTTCGGTGTAGCCTTGCAGCGGCGCAGCAAACAGTTTCATTGCGGTCATCTATTTGCGCAGATCGCCTTTGTAGAACATGAGCACGCGGTAGCGAAGCAGACACTCGTAATGCGACTGTATGCGTTGCAGGGTGGTGCGCAGAAGTGTGGTTTTGCTTTGCTCGAACTCCTGTGGGTTGGCGCGTCCGATGTTGTATTTCTCCTGCATGGCTTCAAATGCGGCGCGGTTGGCTGCTTCTGTCTCCAGTGCCGTGAGATAGGTCTGTCGTGCACCGGTGGCTTTATAGTAGGCCGACTGGATAGTGCGATAGAGTTCTGTCTCCGTCTGGTCAAGCTGTAATTGAGCTTGCAGGCGCTGTACTTTGGCTTTTCTCACGGCATTGCGGGTCGAGAATCCGTCGAACAGAGGTACTTGTAGCGATACACCTATCATCTTGGAAAAATTCTCGCGCATCTGTGTGCGGAAACTGTTGTTCTGGAAGCCGCTGACTGTGTAGTAGCTTGAGTTTAGTCCGCCCATGAGCGACAGTGTCGGCATGTAGCCAGACTTTGCTACTGAAATGTAGCTCTCGGCAGCCTTGATCGAGTTGCGTGAAGCGAGCACAGAGTTGTTGTTCATCATAGCCTCGCGGTAGATCGTCTCGGCTTTGGGAATGATTGGCAACTCGGTGTCGGCGAGCGGGAGCACCGAGAAGTTTTCGATTGAGCCGAGCTTGAGAAGCTGTGCCAGATCGAGTACGGCGTTGGTGTAGTCGTTGGTCGAGGTCACTACCTGAAGTTTATCCTGCTCAAGTTGCGACTGTGCTTCCACAACATCGATTTCTGCAATCTTTCCGGCATCGGCCAATGCTTTCTGGCGGCTGTATTCGTAGCTCGACAACTCGACCTGTGTGCGTGCTGTGGCAAGCAGTTCGCTTGTGTATAGCACCTGCAGGTAGGCGGTGATGACATTAAGTGTCACATCGTCTTTAGCGGCCTCGACCTCGTAGAGCAGCGTAGTCAGATTGGTTTTGGCGTATTTGAGCTGACTGATGTTGCGCATTTGAAACAGTGGCATCTGTGCGTTCAGTCCGAGCGAGAAGTTGGTCGTGTTGCGGTTGGCGTAGGTGTTTTCCGAAGTCAGTCCGCGTCCGAAGTTCACCGACTCCGAGGCCGACCCGCTCACAGTGGGGAGAAACGAGTTCTTGGCCTCGGTGATGTCAAGTTCGCCTGAGTGCCGGCTCAGCTCGCGGTTCTGTACTGTGAGATTGTGGATTATGGCATAGTTGATGCAGCTGTCGAGACTCCAGGCACCATGTGAGCCTACGGGAAGAGCTGTATCTGAGCTCTCCTGCGCGCAGAGGGCGGCTGGTGTGGCGGTCATGACTGCCAGTGCCGCGTATATGGCTTTCATTGAAATCATGTGGAGTATGCGATGGCGTTAGTTGTTTTTGCTGCCGCGCAGCTGGCTGTCGGTGGTTGGCGTAGGTGTTTTCCGAAGTCAGTCCGCGTCCGAAGTTCACCGACTCCGAGGCCGACCCGCTCACAGTGGGGAGAAACGAGTTCTTGGCCTCGGTGATGTCAAGTTCGCCTGAGTGCCGGCTCAGCTCGCGGTTCTGTACTGTGAGATTGTGGATTATGGCATAGTTGATGCAGCTGTCGAGACTCCAGGCACCATGTGAGCCTACGGGAAGAGCTGTATCTGAGCTCTCCTGCGCGCAGAGGGCGGCTGGTGTGGCGGTCATGACTGCCAGTGCCGCGTATATGGCTTTCATTGAAATCATGTGGAGTATGCGATGGCGTTAGTTGTTTTTGCTGCCGCGCAGCTGGCTGTCGGTGGTGATGCCGCCGTCTTTCACTGCGATGTTCACACCGTCCGATATACCGGTCTTGATTGCGGTGCGGTTGAAGATCTGCTTGCCTTCGGTCGAGGAGGGATCAAGCACGTAGACAAACGTGCTGTCGCCTGAGAACTCGATCACACGCTCAGGTATGACGAGAGCGTTTTCATCGCGCTCGAGTATCACAGAGGCGTTGGCGCTGTATCCGGCGCGCAGCTTCATCTCATGGTCTACATTGATGGCGGCCTTGATCTCAAATGTGTTGGTGCCGTTCTCTTCGGTGGCCATAGGGGCGATTTTCTCGATCACGGCTTTTAGCTTGCCGTCGGAGATCGCTCCGACTGTGATCTCGACATCCATACCCTCAGAGAGCAATGCGACCTCGGTCTCATCGATTTTGCCGTTAAAGATTATATCGTTCATGTCGGCTACTTTGGCCACTGTTGTGCCGTCGTTCATTGTGTTGGCCTGGATCACTGAGCTGCCGACTTTGACAGGTACCTCAAGCACCAGTCCTGAGATCGTTGCGCGCACAAGAGTATTTGAACTATTAGCATTGGATGTCGATATGCCGTCGCGCACGATTGAGAGATTCTCTTTTGCTGCTTCAAGCTCTTCTTTTGCCTGACCCAGAGCGAGCTGATCTTTTTCAAAGTTTTCGCGGCTCTCAAACTTTTTCTCATACAGCTCTTTTGTGCGCTCGTAGGTCGCTTGAGTGTTTACGAGATTCAGTTCGGCGATTCTTACGCGGCTTTCGGCCGATGCAAGCTGTCCCTCGTCGGGTACGACCTTGATCTTGGCGATAATATCGCCCTCTTTTACAAGATCACCGGCCTCGACATTGATTTCCGAGATGATACCTGAGATCTGTGGCTTGATCTCGATTTCGTCGCGCGGTTCGATTTTGCCGGTCAGCACAGTGGTGCGCTCGATCGTGTCGAGAGTCGGATTCACAGTTTCATAGACTGTGTCTTTCTCTCTTGAGTTAATGAACAGATAGACAAATGTGCCTACAAAGATCAGGGCTATAACAACCCACATCAGCACCTTGAAAAATTTTTTCATTGCAGAATGTTCAGTATATTCTTGTATTGTTGTTTATTATCTCCGGTTTGTTTACTGATAAGCTATTTTGAATTCATCGCTTCGATCGGTTTGATTTTCATGGCTTTGACAGCAGGAATGAATCCGGCTCCTATGCCGAGTATCATGAACACGAGTACAATTTCCATAGCTCCGTCGAAACTCAACATGAACTGTGGTGTGCCTTTTTCGTCGGTAGTGAGCACCTCAACAATCTTCAATACGATAGTCGCAAAGGTTATTCCTGCAATTCCGGCTATTGTGGTAAGGGCTACTCCCTCTGACAGCACCTGGGTAATAATGTCGGCGGGCTTTGCACCTATTGCACGACGGATGCCTATCTCCTGTGTGCGCTCTTTTACGATCACCCACATGATGTTGCCGACCCCGATAATGCCGGCAATCAGTGTTCCTGCACCGACAAAGAAAGCAAGTAGCGATATGCCCATAAACAGGTTGTCGACCATCTTGAACTGCTCCGACACGTCCATGAAGAACATGGCATTTTCATCATCGGGGTGAAGCATCTTATGGTTGCCTGTGAGTATGCGCATCAGGCGGGGCTTCAGTTCGGTAGGAGTGATACCACTCTTTACAGTAAACATCATGCCACCTAAATTTTCACCTCGGTTGAACGCCTTTCGGAATACCCCCATCGGAACGATAATCGAATCATCAATCTTGTCTCCGATGCTGATTTCACTCGTCTGGTATGCGACTCCGACTATTTTGAAATATACGCCATTGACTTCGATGTATTCGCCTATTGGTGAGGACTCAGGGAAGAGAGTTCCGGCCACATTCTTACCAATCACGCATATTTTCTTTTCAAGTATGTCATCAGATTCGTTGATAAATCGTCCTTCCTGTATGACAGGTTCAAAAATCTTGCTGTACTCGCTGTCGACACCGGTTACCATGGAGCTTGTGGATAACTTACCGCGTCCGACGGTTGACTGTATGTTGTCAACACCTGTCAATGCTTCGATTTCGGGGAGTCCGGCGCGTATGTTCCTCTGATCAGTGGCTGTGAGGTCCCATGATGTACCTTTGTTGAATCCCTGATAACTCATGGTGGTGC
>JAIDKP010000346.1 GCA_029051445.1 Muribaculaceae bacterium
TCATAGAAGTCCTCCCCGGTTAGATGTAGAGTTTTTTTCTATTACTTTGACATGCTCACATTCAAAACGCGAGTGTACGCCGCCTGATCCGATACGGACTCCATGACTCAGGCCTGATGTCGCTGTCACAATGCCTTCGGTGCCGTTGCCTGTGACAGTCACAGGTGTAGCCTTGACGGTTGAATCGGCAGGATTGAATGTCCAGACACACGTCTTTCCATCGTGCTCAAATACCGACCTGAGCGGAATCTCCATTGCTGAAATGGTGGTGACAGAGTCAGATACGGCATTGTTTCCGTCAGATGAAATCGAGACAATGATATTCATGCCGGAGGAAAGACGACTGTCGCGCGATGTGACACCGAGTTTGAGCTGATAGAGCTGGTTATTATCGGCTTTTGGTGTAAGACTTATGAAAGAGAGGTTAATTGGAGCGTCACCGAGAAGAGTCGATGAGCCGGTGTAGGTGTGTGATTTGCCGTGATTGACATATTCCGATACAGGAAGATCCACGACAACTTCAAGACGAGAGTCATCCATCAGCTCGAATACCGGAGTGCCGGCATCCACCATCTCGGCCTTCTCGAAACTCGACTTTACAATCACTCCCGACGAGGGAGCGTAGAGATGAGTGTATTCAAGCTTGTTTTTGTTTATTTCAAGCTGCACGGCCATCTGGCGGAGTGCTGCCGCTGCTTTTTCAAACTCGTTGTCCGACATGTTTCCGGCGGCATAGAGCTGCTTTTTGCGCTCATGCTCCGAGGCTGCATGATCATATTGAATCTGAAGCTGCTTAACTGCAAGCGCGTAGTCCACAGTGTCGAGTGTGGCAAGGAGCTGCCCTTCTTTCACATGATCGCCCTCCTTGACAAAGATGCGTGTTATCTGTCCCGGTGTCTTGAATCCGGTTGAGATGGTACGTGTTTCCTGGACAATACCGGGAAATTTGCGTATTGAACTTCCGTCGACAGGCACCGGGTCTACAAGAAATACGTTGTGAACCGTGGATTCAGGAGCCTTTGAACTTTGACCGGTGGAACATGCTGACACAGCAAGGCATAACGCCGGTAACCAAATGAAAGACGATTGCTTCATCGTTGCTCGGTAATATAATTGGCTTAAATTCTAATCGGTTGATTTTAACAGGGTGCAAAATTAGTACAGAATAACATATGCAAGAAGTCCGTTTGGACGAATGAGGTGGTCTGAAAGTCTAAAAAACTACAATTGTATTTTTGATGTCCAAAAATCAAGAAAACGGCGGGCTACGACTCTACAATCATTGTGCCGCAAGACAAATTCACGGCCTTCGCTACCGAGACGGGATATTTCAGAGGGATTTAGCACTATATTCTCAAGAATCTCGAATATGAGACTGTCGTCGGGAGCGCAACCGATGACAGGATGTAATCGATGCTCGTCTATGAAGTCGTAGAATTCCGGCTCATTGCCACTGAAAGTCGCGAGTCCCATTGCCATAGCAAGAAGTGCGTTGGTCGCAGGAGTGTAGGAA
>JAIDKP010000347.1 GCA_029051445.1 Muribaculaceae bacterium
GTCTACGGCCGCCTGATGTGGATTAAACCGGCGAATATCATGGTGCAAGCAGGCCGACTGCGCGGACTACTGTGACCGGATTCATCGGGTCATTGGCGATGATGTTTATGCGTGCATTTAGCATGTCGGCCTGCAGCTGCGAGGGATCGACAGTGACGGTCACAGTCGCAGACTTGCCTTTTTTGATTTTTGCAGTCGAGGTTCTGACGGTAATGCCCGGATCTGCGGTGTAGACGCGACGCAGCAACAAGGGGTCTTTGCCACGGTTGGTTATCGTGAATGTGCGTGTGATTTTGCCATTGCTGCGGGAAATCCTGTCGAAATCGAGTGTCGGATCGGAGAGTGCAATCTCCGGGGCGTTGAGGCGCTGTCCGCCGGTGAGTTTCGAGAAGTCTTCCTTTACCATCACCATCACGGGGACAGGGATTGGATCGTGACCGGCTCCCGGAGCGAGCATGATGCTGTCGGTGAGCAGGCCGAGCATCGGTGCCTTGTCGGCGGCCATGGTGAATGTGAATGCGAGGTTTTCGCCTGGATAGACGGTGTCGCGTGCGGCTGTTAGTGTGATGTAGGGGGGCAGTTCTTCCCATCGTGGCACAAGCGGATCGGTCGATGTGTTGTAGATGTCGAGGAAGAATGTCTTGCCATGGCCTGTGTAGACTTCGCCGAACGCTATTGCTGAATTTCTCATGCGGAACGGTCCTGCCTCGGCCGGGAACCGCTGTCCTATTGTGGCCGGTGTTCCGATGACGCTTCCGGAGATGGTGAGCGTGTAGCGCGACGGCTCGGTGTCAAGGTCGACGTAGATCTTTTTGTCAAATCGTCCGGGTCTTCCTGTAGGGTTGTAGCTTACCTGCACTGTGCCGGTGTCGCCCGGAGCTATCGGCGCTTTGCTGTAGTCGGGGGTGGTGCATCCGCATGTGGCTCTTGCCGACTGGATGATCACCGGTGTCTGCCGGTTGTTGACAAAGCGGAATGTGCAAGCCACTTTGCCGTCGTTCTCTGAAAATGCTCCGAAGTTGTGTGCGGTCTCAAGCCATGTGACAGAGGACTGTGCGGTAGCTGAAAACGACAGTGTAAAGGCAAATATTGCAGCGAGGAGTTTCATTGTGTCTTATCGTGGGATGACTACTCCTTTTATTTTCAGTCGTGCTTTCGCTCCTTTTGTGGAGTTGGTCTTGACTGTTATGTTTTTGTCGAATTCTCCCGGGCGTCCGGCGGGATTGTATGTCACGCTCACCGCGGCTGTGTCGCCCGGCTGTATCGGCTCTTTGGGGAATTCCGGTCTGGTGCATCCGCATGAGGTTGTAGCAGACAGTATCACCAGAGGGGCGTCTCCGGTGTTGGTGAACCGGAATTTGTGTGTGACTGCTCCCGCGGCTTCTTTGACATTGCCGAAGTCGTGTGCGGTGTCAATAAATCTGATCAGCGGTCCGGCGCAAAACACAGCCGGCGCAGACAGGAGCAATGCGATTGCGAATGTAGCGATGTGTTTCATTGTCAAATTTCAGATATTGGCTTGGTTCTGTTGCTTTCCGGCAAGCATACCACAAGCGGCCATGATGTCTTCGCCTCGTGACGCACGTATGGTTGCGGTCATGCCGAGCCTGTTCAGGTGGTCGCGGAAGGCTTCCATTGTGGTCTGCTGGCATGGCATGAGGTCGCATTCCGGTATAGCGTGGAATCTTATAAGATTTACGCGTGCGCCTTTTACTGGTTTGAATATGCGTGCGAGAGCCGATGCATAACGGAAGTTGTCGTTGACTCCTTTCCACATGATATATTCTATAGAGAGCCTGCGTTGACGGGAAAAGTCATATCCGCGCAGAACGCGTATCACGTCGAGAAGAGGGTATGCCTTTTCTACCGGCATGATCGCGAGTCGCTCGGAGCTATACGGGTTGTGTACCGAAATGGCTACGTGCACGTTGGTCTCGTCGAGCAGTCTGCGGAGTCCGTCGAGTTTGCCGATGGAGGATACGGTAATTCGTTTCGGGCTCCATGCAAGTCCCCACGGAGCAGTGAGAATTTCAATCGCCTGCAATACGGCATCGATGTTGTCCATCGGTTCTCCCATGCCCATGAAGACGATGTTGGTGAGGTCGGCGGCCTCGTCTATCGACAGGATCTGATTTATAATTCCCGTGGCAGTCAGGTTTCCGTGGAATCCCTGTCGCCCGGTCATGCAGAACCGGCAGTTCATGCGGCATCCTGCCTGTGAGGACACGCAAAGTGTGGCACGGTCGCGGTCGGGTATCATGACAGCCTCGATCGCCCGGCCTCCTGTGCCGTTGAAAAGGTATTTGCATGTGCCGTCGGAAGAGATGAGTCTTGAAACCGGCGCTTCCCGTCCGACAGTATATTTGCTGCTGAGGCGCTGTCGCGCTTCTTTGCTGAGGTTGGTCATCGAGTTGATTTCGAGGACCTGTTTTTTGTAGAGCCAGTCGGCTATCTGAGTTGCTGTAAATCGAGGTAATCCCTCGGCTTCGACAAGCTCCCTGAGCATATCGAGAGTCATGCCGAGCAGCGGCGTGCGCTGCCCGGCAGATTCCTGGCTCTTTAGTGGTTGGCTGACTTCAGAGGTCACTTTTCTGATGTTTTCTTCTCGAGCTGTCGTTCAGCGGCTTCGAGGGCAAGATCGTATGCTTCCTCGAATGTGTCGGCTGTTTTTGT
>JAIDKP010000348.1 GCA_029051445.1 Muribaculaceae bacterium
GGTGGAAGATATGTTGAGGTCGTTGAGAACTATATCGAGCAGATGCGCATATTGCGCATCGTGTGCGCCCATGGGAGCGTGATGTTTGAGTATAGACCTAGTATCCGCATAAAAAAAGGGCCTGCTGCGCTGAGCAATCAGGCTGAATACATGAACCTTTACGGCTGTATCAAGGTGGTGGCCTTTCTTGTCTCGCAGATCTCTGATGAACGTAGGCGGGAATTTGACCGTGACTTGGAGAGAGTGGTCGGCATGGTCGCTGATTCTCCACGCATCAGTAGGATCCTTATTCATCGTAGCGGTTTTCCTGCCAGGATCATACGGTAAATGCACCGGAAAAATAAAAAAAAACGCTTTTTAGGTGAAATAATTGGCGGTATAATTTGTTTTATATTTAAAAAGATATTATATTTGTCTGTATAGAGTGCCGGTAATGATTTTAGTCTTGTTGCCCGCACTATAAAAGGATTTGAGGTCAGACGATTCTGTCTGACCTCTTTTTTTTGAATGACACTGAAGCAGGGGTGAACTTTTTTCAGCCCCGGGTGTTATTGTTGTTATAAATCAAATCTAAAAGCTATGCAAAGATACTTCCCCTACTCCCACATCATTGGTGCCTGCAACCATATCAGGAAGAATATCGGCAAATGCGCCTACTTCAGCGAATGGATAGTGTGCGACAGTGATAAAAACGAGACACCGAAGCCACGCCAGGCTGAGATAAGCGAGATCTATTATTGAATTAATAACTGAGTTATGAAATACGCACTAAAACATTTTGCTGCTATTGCAGTGGTGATGCTCTCGGCGGCTTTTGTATGGAACTGTTCTGACGATGACAAGGATGTGCCTGTCGATGTGGCTGCATTGCCTGCGAATGCAAAGGCGTTCATATCCGCGCATTACACTGATGTGAGCGTCGTGTCGGCAATACGCGACAGGGACGATGGCCGTGACGAGTATGAGGTGCGATTTTCCAACGGGCACGAAGTGACCTTTGACGCCGCTGGAGAATGGACAGATGTGGATGCGCCCGCAGGCCAGACCGTACCTGACGGATTGGTACCGGAGTCGGTAGCCCTCTATATCGCCACAAACTATTCAGGCAGTGGTATAAACGACGTGTCGCGTTCTGCTACGGGCTATAGTGTAGAACTTACCAATGGCGTGGATCTGGAATTTGATCCTCTCGGCAACTTCCTCCGTGTCGACCGGTGAGGCGCTCTGTCTCTACGCCAGTCCGATGAAGTCAAGCAGCTGATCTGGCTTGTCGTTCAGTATCAGTTCCTGCGGGAAATCAGTTTCGTCGATAAGCGGAAGTACATTACTGTAGTCGGCGATCTGGAAACTTATATGGGCATCGCTGCCGAGTATCACCGGCATGTCATGTTTTTTGCACAGCCTCAGCAACTCGATGTTGTTGGGGCGTGCTGTTGTCTTGTGGCGTGCCGGATTCAGCGAATGGGAGTTGATTTCGAGAAGAGTCTGTGCTTTTTTGGCTGCGAGGACAAGAGCCTCGAAGTCGAGATCGGCTGAGCCGTCGGCTGGATGCGATATGATATGTATGCGCGGATTATTGATAACTCGTATGACACCTTCGGTATTCTGTTGCTTTGTGCCCCCTTCCCAGCACACCGAGTGGATTCCCGCGATGCGCAGGTCGAGCATATCCATCAGTTTTTCATCGGCATCAAGATCTCCGCGATAATTGAGTATATTGAGCTCGGCTCCGAGCAGCAGCCGCACTCCGTACATCTCGCGCGGTATCACGATCATGTTTTTGAAATACAGCCGGCCGCATGTGTTCGGTATCGCCGGACCGTGTTCGGTGACTCCGAGTATTTCTATGCCCTTTTCGGAGGCGGCATGAGCCATTTCCTGAAGTGAACTGTAGGCATGTCCCGAGACGATGGTGTGTGTATGTAGATCGGCCAGAGGCTTAAAATTTTTCATTGTGGCGGTGTGGTTGTTGGTTTGTTTGTGAGATTTCCGCAGTTTCCATGTGTTGCGGTTGCAAAATTATTGATAATCTATAATTTTGGCAACTTATGCACGACAATGCTCCGGATGCTATTTTTAGCCTAATAAGTGTTGTATTGTTGAAAATGAAGTTAATAGATGCCGGGCTGATTAAACCATTGGCTTTCGGCATTGTCTTAAAAACAGTAACAGCAAAAAAAAACAATAGAACATCTTAGTTTAATAAAAACAATACACACAATGAAGAAAACTGTTTTTATCGCAGCAAT
>JAIDKP010000349.1 GCA_029051445.1 Muribaculaceae bacterium
CGGGGTGTAGCTCAGCCAGGTTAGAGTACGCGTCTGGGGGGCGTGTGGTCGGAAGTTCGAATCTTCTCACCCCGACATTGAATGGCGGTCATCGATAAGGTGACCGCCGTTTGATTTTTTTTGTAAGTGACTGAAATAGCGCTGTGGCTGCCGGTCTATGGTAGCCGGGTGCCTCTCTGACAAATTAAAATTCAAGAGATATGAATAGAATCATTGTTTCTGCTGCTGCGGTTGTGTCGATGGCACTGTCGGTCTCATCCTGCGGCAATGAGAGTAAGGTGTCTGCTCCCGAAGAGTGGGCATGGCTCGGATTTGAGCGTGTGTCGGACAAGCCTTTGCTTGTGCCTGATACAGCATTGAAGTTTTTTTGCCCGATGACCGGTGATTCGATCGGGTGGATGGAGAGTGATGTTTTTAATCCTGCGGCGGTGGTGAAGGGCGACAGTATTGTCGTGCTTTTCCGTGCGGAGGATAATTCGGCCACGGGTATAGGCAAGCGTACATCGCGCATCGGATATGCACCGTCGGCCGACGGAGTGAATTTCACGTATGAGAAGCTGCCGGTACTATATCCTGACAACGACAGGGAGGCGGCGCACGAGATTCCCGGAGGTTGCGAGGATCCGCGCGTGGCAGTGACTGAGGATGGTGTGTATGTGATGATGTACACCCAATGGAACCGTGACGTGCCTCGTCTGGGAGTAGCGACATCGACCGATCTGAAGAGCTGGAGCAAGCATGGCCCGGCGTTTGCCAATGCCTATGACGGACGTTTTGCCGACCGTGCCGCCAAATCGGCTTCGATTGTGACGTGTCTCGACGGAGACCGTCAGGTCATCGCTAAGATCGATGGCAAATACTGGATGTACTGGGGAGAGCAGTTTGTGAATGTGGCTACGTCGGACGATCTGGTCAACTGGACTCCTATGGTCGACGAAAATGGCGAACTGCTGAAGGTGATGGAGACACGACCAGGGAAATTTGACAGTTCGCTCACCGAGTGTGGCCCTCCTGCCGTAATAACCGACAATGGCATACTTCTGCTCTATAACGGCAAGAACGCCGAGGGAGAAAACGGGGATACGGCCTATACGGCAAAGTCGTATTGCGGCGGTCAGGCTCTTTTTGATATCAATGATCCGACAAAACTGATAACAAGACTCGACAAACCGTTTTTTGTGCCTGAGGCCGATTTCGAGAAGAGCGGGCAGTATCCCGACGGGACGGTGTTTATCGAAGGACTGGCTTATTTCAAAGGCAAATGGTATCTTTATTACGGCTGTGCCGACTCAAAGGTCGGGGGTGCCGTTTATGATCCGTCGAAGGGCAACTGAGTGGCTGATCGTCAGCACGAGAGCAGTGCCCCGGCTATGACGCGGGGGAAGTGAATCTGCTCAAGCTCGTGGATTTTGCGGGCGACATCTTCGTGGGTATCTGTGGCTTCGACCGGTGTGGATGCCTGAAAGAGGATGTCGCCTTCGTCGTATTGCTCCGACACGAAGTGTATGGTAATGCCAGTCTCTGCCTCGCCTGCGGCTACTACGGCTTTGTGGACGTTGTCGCCATACATGCCTTTGCCTCCGAATTTGGGTAGCAGCGACGGGTGGATGTTGAGCATGCGGCGGTTATATTGTCCGACAAGGAAAGGGGGAATCATCAGAAGGAATCCGGCCAGGACGATGAAGTCGATCTCATAGCGGCGCATGAGCGACATGATTGTTTCCTGATCGCGGAGCATGTCGCGGCTTATAACGCACGAGGGCACGCCGAGACGCTCGGCGCGCTGAAGCACATGGGCATCGGGACGATTGCAGACCACAAGGCTGACTTCGGCGCCATTGTCGGCCGACTGGAAATAGCGTATGATGTTTTCGGCGTTTGTGCCGTTGCCTGATGCGAATACCGCTATGTGTTTCATGTCGTTTTAAAAAGAGCGAGGGAGTGCGTCATCAATAGTGGTGAGAAGCGCTCCCTCGTTGTGTCTTGTGGGTAATGATGTTTGTTTACTCGGGACAGTTGTCGGCATCGGCACGCTTGGTCATGCGCTCGATGCGGGCATCAAGGTCGGGGTGCGACGAGAAGAGCTGGTTGATCTTGGAGGTTTTTGTTGAGCCACCCTGCTCTTCCTGAATGGCTTTCAGGCGCATGAACGATTTGGCCATGGCACGCGGGTTCTTGCCGTGGTCGCGGAGGAACTCATATCCGTAGTCGTCGGCAGCGCGTTCGGCTTTCTGTGAATATGTTGCTGAAACGAGTGACTCAGAGAGTGCTCCGAGCTGAGAGTCGGTAAGGGCTGCTACTTTGTCGGATGTCGCTCCTACGGCATCTTTGAGTGCTGATGTGAGCAGTGCCTGCTTGAATGCGTTTTTGGAATCGTGGTGTGCCACGTGGCCGATCTCGTGACCGATCACACCGAGAAGCTCGTCGTCGCTCATGATGTCCATTAGAGAAGAGAAAACTCGTACAGAGCCGTCGGCGCACGCAAACGCATTTACATCAATCACATAGTAGACTTTGAAGTTGAGTGGGAGACCTTCTACCGAAGTGAGACCCTGTGTGAGGCTGTCGAGGCGTGCTGCATATGCGGCAGTCTGCGGGTCGTCGAGCTTGCAGACGCGGTTGTTGGCATCCATCCAGTCGATGTATTCCTTGACGTATTCGGTCATCTGCTGGTCGGAGAGCGTTGCGGCCTGAACGGCTTTTGTAGCAGCGCTGAGTGTCTTTTTGTTTACCAGTTTTCCAAACTGAGCCTGTGCAGGTGCGGCGGCGGCAATTGCTACTGCAGCTGCGATGATGAGTTTTGCAAACAGTTTCATAGTTGTAGTATTGGTTTATTTTATTTATGTGTCTGTCGTGTTGTCTATACGGCGAAGTAGCGTGCATCGGGTGATGCGAGCAGCATGCC
>JAIDKP010000035.1 GCA_029051445.1 Muribaculaceae bacterium
ACACACGTCTGTGGCAAGCCTATCGCAAAGCAGGAGTGGCCGGACAGGTCCACCCGATGCTACCCGCCATGACACAAGGTGAGATAGATGCATCGTTTGATCTGCCATATACACGCATGCCACATCCGCGCTACAGCGGAAAGACCATACCCGCCTACGAGATGATACGGCACTCTGTCAATCTGCATCGCGGATGCTTCGGAGGATGCGCTTTCTGCACTATTTCGGCACATCAGGGAAAATTCATCGCCTCACGTAGCAAAGAGTCTATCTTGCGCGAGGCGCGGGCCGTTACTGCAATGCCCGATTTCAAAGGCTACATCTCTGACCTTGGCGGGCCGTCGGCCAATATGTACGCAATGGGCGGACGCGACCGTTCCATATGCGCCAGATGTCTGAAACCCTCATGCCTGCACCCTGCGCCATGCCCTAACCTCAACACCGACCATCGTCCGCTGCTCGACATATATCACGCTGTCGATGCACTTCCAGGCATAAAAAAATCATTCATCGGATCAGGCGTACGCTACGACTTGTCCATGCACCGTACCGGCGACAGGGATATAGATGCTGCCAACCGCCGCTACAATTCCGAACTTATAGAGCACCATGTATCCGGACGATTGAAGGTCGCGCCCGAGCACACCGAAGAGCATGTGCTGAAAATCATGCGCAAACCATCATTCGACCTGTTCCATAAGTTCCGGGAAATCTTCGACGACGTTAACCGCCGCTGCGGGCTGCGCCAGCAGATAATCCCCTACTTCATATCCAGCCACCCTGGATGCACCGAAACCGACATGGCGCAGCTTGCCATAAAGACCAAGCAGCTCGACTTCCATCTCGAACAGGTGCAGGACTTCACGCCGACCCCGATGACCCTCGCCACCGAGATCTACTACTCGGGCGTGCACCCCTACACAGGCGAGCGCGTGTTCACAGCACACACACCCGAGGAAAAACAGGCACAACGCCGCTATTTCTTCTGGTATGACCGCAACTGCCGCGCCGACATAGAGCGTGCGCTCAGACGACTGCACCGTCCCGATCTCATCACGTCGCTATTTGCACGCAACACGCCACAGCGTCGTCCAGCGTCCAAAAAGTGACCCCGCCCCCCATTTTCAAGACCTTGTCTGGCCGCTTCCATTTATCAGATAGCGGTAAGTGCATATCTCGCGCAAACCCATCGGGCCTCTCGGCCCAAGTTTTTGCGTGCTTATCCCTATTTCAGCTCCCAGGCCAAATTGAGCACCGTCGGTGAAGCCGGTCGACGCATTCACATAGACACACGCAGCATCCACCTCACGCTGAAAATACTCGGCGGCGGCATTATCAGAGGTAACTATACACTCACTATGCCCCGACCCGTAACGTGCGATGTGATCTACAGCCTCCTCAATCGACCCGACCGTGCGTATTCCCATTTTATAGTCCATCCATTCCGTTGCATATGTCGACATATCGGCACCTGCAAGCAGATCCGACGGATAGCCCCCTTCGAGAGCCCTAAAAGCTTCCTCGTCGGCGTGGATTTCAACACCGCGCTCTGCGAGTCGGCTACAGAGACGTGGCAGATCGCCGAGACGGTCGCGATGCACGATAAGCGTGTCGAGAGCATTGCACACACTCACCCGCCGGGTCTTGGCGTTCATGATAATATCCGCTCCCATATCCGCATCGGCCATACGGTCAAAATACACACTGACAACACCGGCACCGGTCTCGATCACAGGTATGCGTGCATTGTCACGCACAAAATCAATCAGTCGGCGTCCGCCACGCGGTATGCACACATCCACATATCCCACGGCATTAAGCAAAGCGGCTGTAGCATCGTGAGTCGACGGCAGAAGCGATACTATATTGCGGTCTATTCCGCAGCGGTCAAGCACACCATGTATCAGCGACACGACAGCCTCATTGGAGTTGGCCGCATCGGCGCCACCCTTAAGCACACAGGCATTTCTGCTCCTGAAGCACAGCGAAAACAGGTCAAACGTCACATTGGGACGCGCCTCATAAATCACACCGATCACACCAAACGGCACCCTGACACGGCGTATATTCAGACCATTGGGCAGAATGCGCTCCTCGATCACTTCACCCACCGGCGAAGGCAGCGAAGCCACATTCCTTATATCCATCGCAATAGAGTCAAGACGGTCATCGGTCAGCAACAGACGGTCATACAGCGGGTTGTTCACATCCATGCGACTGACATCCATTGCATTTGCCTCAAGCAGCATCTCATGCGAGGCATCGACAGCATCGGCAAGCCTCATCAGCACCGCGCGGTTTTCGCCATCCGGCAATGCGTTCAGCGATCTTGAGGCAGCCTTAACCCTGCCGAAAACATCATTCATATTGTCATCCATAACCAAAAACCTGTTATTCAATAAAAAGATAATCGTAATGTATCACAGGGCGCTCCCCTCGGCGCCCCATCATGACAGCCACGTCCGAGCTTCCGAGCGAGGCACGTCCCACACCGATCACACTACCGGAGTCAGTTGTCAGCGTCACTATATCCCCCTCCTCCCACTCACCGGTGATACCGACAATACCAACCGGCAGAAGACTCACTGCCCTGTCGCTCCGTAGTGCCGCCGCGGCATTGTCATCAACAGTTACCACACCTTTGGCGAAACTGCCGCTGTGGGCGATCCAGCGTTTAATATTGCTCAACGACTCCATGCGGGGCACAAACTCGGTATGCGGTGTCGATTCCGGTGTCTCGACAAGATCCACAAGCACACCGCAGCGGTTGCCACGAGCGATTATCACCTTCACCCCCTCCTCCGACAGTTTCCGTGCAATGCCGCACTTTGTGCCCATGCCACCACGGCCAAAACCGCTTTTCGATGCCACCACACTTGCACTGACATCTTCACCGGGCATCACCTTCTCAATAAGACGCGATGAAGGATCATCTGGATTACCGTCATAAATCCCGTCTACGTTCGAAAGAATGATAAGCATATCGGCATCCATCATTGCAGCGATAAGTCCCGACAG
This sequence comes from Muribaculaceae bacterium, assembly GCA_029051445.1. GTDB lineage: Bacteria > Bacteroidota > Bacteroidia > Bacteroidales > Muribaculaceae > JAFLTL01. The sequence continues at coordinate 3,019 of JAIDKP010000035.1, forward strand.
TTCATCATTATCGGTAAACATCAGCTCTGTAAGGCTTGCCGTATCATTTTCGTTGACGATAGGTATGACACCATTTTCAAGCATCGTCTGCATGCACGATCTCTGGTTGAGATACGATGTGCGTGACGAGAAATTTTCCTTTTGCGTGAGCACCTGCCCCACAACATAGCCATATTCGGCAAAAAGAGAGTTGTACAGATTTATAAGCCTGATCTGCCCGATCGACGAGAAAAGCTGCCGTTGGGCCACAGCGTCGAGAGTGCGGTTAGTCGTGATGGCTCCACGCCCGCAGGCCACAGCACCGCTCGACACAAGTATTACCTCGTGTCCCGAATTTCTGAGACCGGCTATCTGGTCGACAAGCGACGACATATTGGTAACGTTGGGCTTACCATCGTTTCGCGTAAGCACATTGCTGCCGACCTTCACCACAATACGTAGTTTACGTAGCATAATTCATGATTGACTTTACAGCTACACTCCTGTAGCCCGTTTAAAAAAGATGTTATAAAATTTCTCCCGTTTTTTTTCACGGCAACAAAAGTGCCGCACAGAGGCAAATGTAACAATAAATAGCAGATCACAAGCAACAAGACTGTGACTATATTTCATCACTATACCAAAATATGATTAGACACACTTAAATCCGCACCCTATAAAATCACTACTTTTCAGTATTGCCACAGCCACTGCACAAGAATAACTTTGCAACATGAACGAATGAACTCTGCTAAGGGGGCATGGACACTTTTATGCAGGAGTCTGAATTTAGGTTTTAGGTTTACGAGGCTGTGTCAAAATAGGCGCAGCCTCTTTTTATAAGCTGCTGTAAAACATAAAACAAAGCCCTAACTTTCGCAAG
>JAIDKP010000350.1 GCA_029051445.1 Muribaculaceae bacterium
GAGCTGCATCATGTTGCGCGTGCGACGCAGATCCCAGAAGCGGTGACCCTCGAAGCAGAGCTCTACATTGCGCTCGTCAAGGATTGCCTTGCGGATATCCTCGCGCGAACCCACCTTCATGCCATAGTTGTTGTCACTGCCAGGCTCGATACCTGCGCGCTCGCGTATCTGGCGGAGCATATCCACAGCTACATCCATGTGCCCAGTCTCGTTGGCAGCCTCGGCATAGATAAACATAACCTCCGGAAAACGCATCAGCTGATAGTCTATATCATAGGTCAGTACATTTGCCTGCGTCAGTGAATTATCTGCACCTTTATAGTTGTAGAAACCGCTGTACACGTCATTGTTCACTGCATTAACGCTGGCAGCCGGATTCACACCGTATGCGTCATCCTTATCCACAAGACCGAGGGCATTGTACTGGCGATAGTTCGACGGCTTTTCAGCCACTGGGAAATCAGCACCGTTATAGAGCACCACCTCATAGAAGCGGGGGTCACGGTTCTCCCAGAACTTCTGGGCAAACTGCTCCTCTGTGCCGGCGTAGTATTTACCGGTTGGATCGTCAAACATTTTGCCGTCGGCCATAGGAACTGACTTCACAAACTCCCAAGTCGGGTTGCTGCTGTTGGTTGAGCGGCTCACCGAAACCGGGCGAGTATTTCCGAGATATGACGAAATCTTATTGGGATTTGAATTGATAACCGGGAAGATCACTTCCGGCCCCTGCTCCACCAACCAGATTTCACTATAGTTCTTGGTCAGCTGAGAGCCATTGGCAATTGCGAAATCGTATGCCTCCTTGGCTGCCGCATAAGCCTCCTGCCAGTACTGGTTATCCCACTGGTTAGAGGGATTGAATTGGGGCGAACACTTCAGAAGAAGCACCTTAGCCTTGAATGCACGGGCAAACACACCGTCGATACGACCATAGTCATTACCCTTGCTTTTGGCGGGAAGGAGAGAGATAGCCTTGTCAAGGTCTTCGATCATAAACTGGAAGCACTCCTTGGTCGAGTTACGTTTCACATAGAGATCATCAGTATCCTTGTTCTGAGGAGCCTTAAGATAAGGTACGCCGCCATGGTATATCACCATATTATAATACTTGTAGGCACGCATGAAGAGCGACTCACCCAGCATTTGGTCGGCCACGCTCTTGCTAAGCACCTCGTTGTCCTCCAGTCTTACGATTGCCTCGTTGATCTGACGAATTGAGGTGTAATCCCAGCTCTTGTAGCTGCCGCCTGTCTCGGTGATCGTACCAAGATACCAGGGTATACCCGTTATCTGTTCCGAGTTATTGTCTGCACCCGAGCTCCAGTTACCGAAGCAGAGAGTGTAGAGATTGTTCACATATGCCTTTGTCAGATTCGGGTCGGCCCACACAGTGTTCTCGTCATAGCTCGTCATATTCTCGATGTCGAGCGAGTCGCATCCTGTGAGCATCGCTCCCATAGCGAGAGCCACACCGGCGAAACTATATTTGATTCTATTATATAACATATTGATTGGCTGATTTAGAATGACACGTTAAGACCGAATGAGAATGTACGCATCAAAGGATACGAGTCGTAGTACTTCTGCTCCGGATCAAGGAATTCAGTTACATCCGAGATACAGAACAAGTTGGTGGCGTTCATAAACACCTGAGCCTGGGTAAGGCCGATATGGTTCAGGATTGACTTCGGAATCTGATAACCCACATTAAGGTTCTTCAGACGCAGATAAGCGCCGTTGCGAAGCCAGAAGCTGGTGTTACCTGTACCTGACTCATACCATGAAGTACCTGTGATACGGGGATACTTTCCGGTAGGATTGTACTCGGGATCAAAGCAGTCACCAACAGCCCAGAGCGGGAAGTAAGGACGATTGTCAGCACCGTACTGCGGGAAGCCGCCACCTACGCTACCCACGAAACGATCGTAGGCGCCTACACCCTGAAAGTGGAAATCCATGCTCAGGCCTTTCCATTCGAAGCTGCCGCCGAAACCGTAGTTCAGACGAGGCGTGCCGTTCTCCGAGAGGAGGTTATAGTAATCATTGCCATCGATCTTGCCATCGGGACCCTCCTTGTAGCCGTCGCTGCGGGTATCTTTATATAGAATACCGCCGAGATAAGGATCACGACCGAACTGTTTGAATCCCTGTGCTTTCAAAGCCTCGACCTCTGCGGGATCTGTCAGAAGATGGTCAGCGAGATAACCGATCAGACGACCGGAGGTTTTGCCTACCTGCGACAGCTCATACAGAGCGCCGCCTTCCTGATAGGTTGCCGAGACATCAAGCTTGTCCCAACGGTCCTTTGCATAACCTAAGTTCACGTATGCCGAGTAGTGGATATCGCTGCCGATTGCGTCACGCCATGTCAGGCTGAATTCACCTCCGCGGAAGCTACGCTCTGCATAATTCTCCGGTGCGAGGCTCTGGCCGTATGTGTTAGGCAGAGTGATTGTGCGGGCACCGAGAATATCTTTCTCATGACGGATAAATGCATCAACCTCACCGGTCAGACGGTTATTGAACAGACCCCAGTCAAGACCAACATTCCAGGTCTTTGAGGTTGCCCAGGTCAGATTAAGGTTCGGAGTCGATCCGGGAGCAATTGTGCTGGCAAGATTATTGCCGAAGATATATGTACCGCCGGTAACATACTGCTGCAGATAGTCAAAATAACCGATCTCGACGTTGCTCACATTAAGATCGTTACCGGTCGAGCCGTAAGAAGCGCGAAGCTTTAAGCTCGACAGCCAGTCGCGGGTCGGCTCCATGAACGACTCCTGCGAGATACGCCAGGCTGCGGAAGCCGAAGGGAAGAAACCCCAGCGGTGTCCCTTAGCAAACTTCTGGTTGCCGTCGTAACGGAACGAGAATTCGGCGATATACTTCTGATCATAGGAGTAGTTGAAACGTCCGATCCATGAAAGGCGACCGTAATCATAATCACGTGCATCTCCATAACGGCGCTCTGCATCGCTTGAGTACACAAACATCTGGTCAATTGTAGTAGTAGGCTCTTCACCTTCTGCAGTCACATATTCACCTTTCTTCTTGTATTGCTCGAACACGATCATACCCGAAACATCATGCTTGCCGAATTCGCGGGCATACTGAAGATACCAGTTCACCTGGTCACTCCATGTCTGACGCACCTGATACACAAGGTGCTCATAATTATAACCGTTGTTGAAAGTATTAAATGAGTTCAGGTCAAGCGGTCCGGGGAGGAAACGGTTACCTGTTGGGTCAGCCTGTTGGAACTTATAGTTCTTCTGGAACGTCATGTATTTTTTACGGGTGTAATCGTAACCGATGTAGTTACCCGTAACCTTAGTGCTAAGTCCCTTGGTAATGAAATCAAGATTGATGTCAAAAGTCAGGATCGCATTGTAGTTGCGGCGGCGGGTCTTCACATATCGGTCACCTATCACCTGGTCAACAGGGTTCCACCCCTGCCATGAACCGATCTCGGGATAGATAGGATACTCTGTCCTGTGATCCGCGGGAGTACCGTCAAGATACGAGTAGAAAGGAAGTGTCTTCACTGCGTTGAAAGTACAACGGTAGATGTCATACACAGCCTGATCATCAGCATCGTCATAAGGCCAGTAGAATCTCTTGCCGTTCTCCTGCCATGCATCGACGTTAACACCCATCTTGATGTACTTGCTCAGATCCATTGTGATATTTGAGCGAAGAGAGAACTTCTGATTATCAAGCGACACATATGAACCCTCCTCCTTCAGATATGAACCGAGCACAAAATACTTCACATTCTTGGCACCACCTGTCACACTCAGAGCATGCTTCGTGTTCCACGGATTCTGCCAGATGTAGTCGTTCACATTGTAGTTGATGTTATTGTCGCGGAAGTAAGCATACTCAGCTTCAC
>JAIDKP010000351.1:0-7144 GCA_029051445.1 Muribaculaceae bacterium
GATCAACACCGTGCGCAGGCGCTATTTTGAAGGTGGCATCGATCCCAACCCCGCTACCGAAGGAAACCTCGACCAGTGGCGTATACTCGACGAGTGGATGATCGAGTTCCTCGGCGAGGGACGTCGCCGCGTCGACCTCATCCGCTGGGGCGTTTACCACACAGAGAAGTGGTGGGATCACGAGCCGACAGGCAACAAGAACGAGTGCCGATATCCCATTGCAAACTCAAGCCTCGCCACCAACATGCTCATCAAGCAGAATCCCGGTTACGGTGGTGATGAGCTTTCTCCCGATGAAATTTAATTGGTTGAACTATGTATTGAATCCTGGAAGCGCGGCCCTCATGGTCGCGCTTCCTTTGTCATATCCACGCGTTTAAATAGAGATCGGAACAACAGAGGGAATTTAAAATGCCTGAAAGGCATTTAGTAGCAAACGGAATCGCATGACCACGGATTTAATAATGCCTGAAAGGCATTTAAGAATATTAGCCGGGAGCACCGACAGGTGCCTCCGGGATTTTTAATGATGTCGGAAAAGTGCCTGTAAAGGCACCTTGTTACATGTTTTTTTTATCTTTGTGAAATAAAAAAGATACCATGAGCTACATCCGTCATTATTTTCATATCGTTTTCTCTCCAAAAGGGAGAAATTCTGTAATTCAGCTAAATGCCGAAGCTGAGATTTATAGCATGATCACTTCTCTTATAATGAAATACAAGGGATATGTCTACGCTATAAATGGTATGGCGGATCATATCCATCTGCTGGTTAGTCTGCCAACCACTGTGACGCATTCTGAGATTATAAGGGTTGCCAAACAGGAATCATCAAAATATATTAGAGACAGGCGCATCATTCCTTTTTGGGAAGGTTGGCAGGAAGGATATGCAAGTTTTACATGTGGATTCAGAGAGCTGAGTTCTGTGAGGAAATATATTGAAAATCAGAAAGAGCACCATCGCCATAGGTCTTTTATTGATGAATACAAAACGTGGCTTATAGAAAATGGTATATCTCCAGATGACCCGTATTTTCCAAAGGTGTAACGAGGTGCCTTTCAGGCACAATTAGAAGATATGCATGTTGTCCGGGCGCACCTGGCGGTGCACCCGGCTACTATATTTTGAATGCCTTTCAGGCATTTGAAGAACAAGCAGAAGCGCATGGTGTTTAAATGGAGATCGGAACAACAGAGGGAATTTAAAATGCCTGAAAGGCATTTGAGAATATTAGCCGGGGGCACCGACAGGTGCCTCCGGGATTTAAAGCTCTCGCGTTAGCAGACAATAACACTGCCGTGCACTGAAGTGTCGGCGGTTTTTCGTAAGTTTGCATATATATCGCGAAACATAATGAAGAAACAGTTTAAAATATGTCTGACAGCAGTCATGGCGATCTTTATGCTATGGGGCTGCGACAAGGGCGAAACGGCAACCGATCCGCTGGCATCGGTGCCGGCCGACGCTGTGGCTGTAGCCAGAGCCGATTTTCGCAAACTGATTACCGAGGCCGGATGTGTCCCCGTTGACGGCCGTTATGAAATCACCCCGGTGATTCAGGGACTGCTTGCGTCGTCCGATACATCGACACTGACACTCGTGTCGCTGCTTGCCGACATAGCTCCGGAAATCGACCTGTCGTCGGTCTATTGGTACATACCGTCGTCAGGAGCCAAGCCGGTTGTGACGCTGCAGATCCTTGATGCCGACGCTCTCATGAAGCGGCTTTCTGCCACGGCTGTCGCGTCGGTTAAGATCGCCGACTACAATGTCTATACATTTTCCGGGGCGAGTGCCGTAGTGCGCGACAGTCAGCTGTGGATAGCCAGATCGGCCGATATGGTTATGGAAGCCAATGATATTGCGGCGTCTGCTCCCTTCTCTGCCGACAAGGTGAAATCGGAAGCGCTGAAGGCCGAAGCCGATATTGTGGCTGTGTTGCAGGCCGGACAGCTGGATATTCCCAGTGCCGATCTTCCTTCAGGCGCGTTTGTCACAGCCTCGGCACGCTGTCTCAGAAGCGGATTCTATCTGAATGCCTCTGTCTCGGCACCTGACGGTACTCCGGTTTATATTGGAGCCGACATGAAGCCGGTCGACACGTCGTTTGCGTCACTTATGCCCAGGCAGACAGCGGCTTGTCTTGCTCTGGGCTCGCTTGACTGGCGTGTGGTATATCCGGCAGCGTTGGCTGCGTTAGGTGACAAACTTGGCGACAACGGCCGTATGGTTCTGTCGATGCTGCGTCCCTATATCGAGTCGATAGACGGTACTGTGGCGGTTGCGGTTGCTCCCGCCGCCGGCACTCAGTCGCTCGGTGAGCTGAGTCTGTCGTCGTGGGAGGTGTTTTTATCGGCATCAATGCCTCAGGAAAAGCTTGACCAGCTCACGACTCTGATCTCGGCGATGGCTTCGATGAGCGATTTTCCGTGCCGTTCAAACGGCGACGGCACTTATGCGCTGGTGTTGGAAGACTGTCTGACTCTTACGGTCGGAAGCATCGACGGGAAATTTGTGATTGCCAACTATGACCTGTCGGTCGCAGGAGTGCAGAGACTTGTGCCGCATCTCGACAACCGTGTCGCTGTGCTTGATATCGACATTCCCTACGACGGCGATCTTGCCCGTGTCCTGCATATGCCCTGGGGACTGTCGGTCGACGCCGGTATCGCATCGGGGGTAATGGACGCGACAATAAAACTCAACGGCATAAAGATGCCGCCGCTAAAAGCCCTGTTGGAAGGCCGCGCCAAATGAACTGCATTACCTTGGACAATATCCTGCCCGACGCGTTTGCGGCAGACAAGACTTCTCCCGGAGATGTGTGGGGGCGTCGTGTCTCGTTTGTGCGTGGCGAGAAGGTGAGGATAGAAGCGTCCTCAGGTTCCGGCAAGACCACTTTGTGTGCGTTCATCATGGGGATGCGCGACGATTTTGCCGGGCAGATATTTTTTGACGGAACATCGTCTTCCGGCTTCACACAAAAACAATGGAGTGCCATGCGGCGCGACAGGCTCGCATGGCTTCCTCAGGACATGGGGCTGTTCCCGCAGCTGACGTTGCGGGAGAATATCTGCCTTAAAAACGCTCTGACAGGATTCAGGGACGATGCATGGATAGTTGACGCTTGCGCGTGGCTCGGCATAGAGGATTGTCTCGATCGCAATGTCGGACGCATGTCGATCGGCCAGCAGCAGCGCGGAGCTCTTGTCAGAGCTCTGTGTCAGCCGTTTGACTTTCTTCTGCTCGACGAGCCTGTTAGTCATCTCGATCCACGGTGCAACAAGGCTGTGGCCGCTCTTGTCGACAGAGAGCTGCGGGCTACAGGCGCAGGGCTGATAGTCACATCGGTCGGACAGCACCTCGATATCGACATTGATAAACGTCTGTCGCTATGATGAAAGGCCGCGGAATGAAAATACTGTGCAGACTTCTGTTGCGCGATGTCAGCGCGGCGCAGCTCGCCGTTTATGCGGTCGGGACCTATATCGGTCTGATCATTCTTGCCGGAGCCATGCAGCTGTGGAGAGATTTCTCGACTCCTGTGGCAGGCTTGACAGAAGACCCTTTTGCATCGGGAGGATATGTGGTCATGTCGCCTCAGGTCGAGGGGCTCGGACTCACTTCGGAGTCGGTTGTGCCCGATTCAGTGCTTGATGCGCTTCGGCGACAGCCCTGGACAGTGTCGGCCGACCGCTTTTCCGCCTCAGATTTCTCGGTCACTGCGTCGGTAGGTATCGGCTCCGACAAGTTTTCCTCTGCGCTTTTCTTTGAATCGGTGCCCGACAGCTACATCAGTCCCTTGCCCGACGGATGGACGTTTGATCCTGCTGATCCGGCCGCTGTCATTCCTGTGATCATTCCGCGTGACTACCTTGCGCTTTACAATTTCGGTTTCGCTCCATCGCGTGGCCTGCCGTCGCTTGGCGAAGATGTGATCATGCAGATCCCTCTCTCGGTTTCGGTCGCGGGGCGCGGCCTCCGGTGCGACTTTCCGGCACGCATTGCCGGCTTTTCATCGCGCATCAACACTATAGCTGTCCCGGAGGCATTTCTCTCATGGGCCAACAACACATATGGCAGCGGTCACGTCAGGGCCGGATCGCCGAGACTTATCGCGCAGGTGTCGACCGATGCGGCTGACCCGGCCATACGCTCGTTTGCGGCATCACACTCTCTTGAGATAGCCGGAGACGACGGCTCGGCATCCTATTCACGCATTCTTGCCGTAGTGCTTTCGGCTGTGACCGGAGTGGGGCTGCTGCTTTGCCTGCTGTCGGTTGTAGTGTTGTCGGTCAGTCTCATTCTCCTGCTCTACAAGTGCCGGGAAGTCATTGTGCGTCTTGTCGCGCTCGGTTTTGACAGGTCGGTGATATCAGGCATCTATTTTACTATGCTTGCGGTTGTCAACCTCGCGGTGTGGATCGTGTGTGCCGTGACGCTTGCCGTCGGACACAGCCTCATTTCTCCGCTTCTGCATGACGCTGCGGTAGGCTCGGCACCGCTTGCGGCTACAATGGCTGCATCATTCCTGCTCATGACGCTTCTTCAGCTCACGGGCATGGCCATAATAAGAAAGAAAACAGAATCACATAAATAAAACTCTCGCCCCATGCGCAAGATCATACTGGTGACAACAGGGCTTTTAATCGCTCTTTCCATTCACGCACTCACGCCCGACAGCGACAGTAAGAAAACCGCTCCGGAGGCTCCTGATCTCGAAAAGATCAGGGAGGATGTCAACAATCCCGGCTCTCGCTATTATTATCCGGAACTGATGAAACGCTATGAGGTCTACGACACTACCCGCCTTACACTCGATGATTACCGTCATCTGTATCTCGGCGCGATGTATCAGGAAGACTATAATCCATACCGCAAGTCGGAATACCGCGACCGCATCCAGGAACTGTACTACCGTCCCGATCACTCCCGCACCGAGCTTGACTCGATCATTGCCTATGCCGAGCTGTCGCTGGCCGATGATCCGTTTGATCTTGAGCAGATGAATTATCTGATATATGCCCTGAAGGGACGTGGCAAAGTCAACAAGGCGGCGATATGGCAATTCAGGCTCAACCACATTCTTCAGGCTATAGTGTCGACCGGTACGGGGCTTGACCCCGACAACGCGTGGTATGTCATCAACCCGCGGCATGAATACAATATCGTCAACTTTCAGAACCGCGTGGTAGACTCTCAGGAATTCAAGGAACCGCACTTCGAGTATATCAGACTCGTGCCTCCGGCCGACCAGTCGGGAAAGTCCGGAGCCGAAGGATATTATTTCAATATCCGCCCGCTGCTTGAAGAGTACTATCGCAAGTATCCCGAGCAATTATAGCGATTGAATGGAAAAATTCATATATTTGTGATTGTCTCCACGGCACAGGCCGGGGGAAGTACATAACGAAACTCATCAATCTTCTTTAAGCTTTTATGAAAAAACATAACTTCTACGCAGGCCCCTCGATCCTCAGCCAGTACACGATCGAGAATACAGCCGAGGCTATCCGCAACTTCGCCGGTACAGGCCTCTCGATTCTTGAGGTATCGCATCGTAGTAAAGAGTTCCAGGCTGTTATCGACGAGGCCGACGCTCTTGTCAAGGAGCTTCTTGATATCCCCGAGGGCTATCATGTGCTCTTCCTCGGAGGCGGCGCGAGCCTTGAGTTTGCTATGGTTCCGATGAATCTGCTCGCAAAAAAGGCAGCTTATATCGACACCGGTGTCTGGGCTCACAAAGCCATAAAAGAGGCAAAGCTTTTCGGAGAAGTCGAGGTTGTGGCTTCGTCTAAGGAGGCCAACTATACCTATATCCCCAAGGACTATACAATACCGGCCGACGCCGATTATTTCCATTATACATCCAACAACACCATTTATGGTACCGAGACACGTTTCGATCCCGTGAGCCCGGTGCCTCTGGTATGCGACATGTCGAGCGACATCTTCTCGCGTCCGTTCGATGTCAGCAAGTATGATCTCATCTACGCCGGAGCCCAGAAAAACCTCGCTCCCGCCGGTGTGACAATCGTCATCGTGAAAGAAAGCGCTCTCGGCAAGGTGGCCCGTGCGATCCCTACGATGCTCGACTACCGCACTCACATCGCCAAGGGCTCGATGTTCAACACGCCTCCCGTGCTTCCCATCTTCTCGGCTCTCCAGACCCTCCGCTACTACAAGCAGCTCGGTGGTGTGGCCGCGATAGAGAAAGTCGATATCGCAAAGGCCGGCAAACTCTACGACGCGATCGACGACAGCAGGATGTTTGTCGGTACGGTCACCGCTCCCGAGGATCGTTCGATCATGAATGTATGCTTCGTCATGAAGCCCGAATACAAGGAACTTGAGAAAGATTTTATCGCATTCGCAACAGAGCGCGGCATGGTCGGCATCAAAGGACACCGCGACGTGGGCGGATTCCGCGCGTCGCTCTACAACGCGCTTCCTATGGAGAGTGTCGACGCCCTCGTGGCATGCATGAAGGAGTTTGAGGCTAAACACTGATAGCTCATGGATATACTCGTTGCAACAGAGAAACCCTTTGCTGCCGTTGCGGTCGAGGGTATAAAGAAAGTCGCCGAAGAGGCCGGCCACACAGTGAGGCTTCTTGAGAAGTATGCTTCGAAAGACGATCTTCTCAAGGCGGTTGCCACTGCCGACGCGCTTATAGTGCGCAGCGACAAAGTCGATGCCGAGGTGCTCGCCGCCGCTCCCGCGTTGAAGATCGTGGTGCGTGCCGGAGCAGGTTACGACAATGTGGATCTCGCGACAGCCAAAGAGCGCGGTGTGGTTGTGGAAAACACTCCGGGGCAGAACTCCAATGCAGTGGCCGAGCTTGTTTTCGGCATGGCTGTCATGGCTGCCCGCAACATGTATGACGGCACATCGGGCTCCGAGCTCAAAGACAAGACCATAGGCATACATGCTTTCGGTCAGGTCGGACGCAACGTCGCCCGCATCGCCAAAGGCTTCGGCATGGAGGTGAGCGCGCTCGACCCCTATTGCCCCGCCGAGGTGATCGAGGCCGCCGGAGTGAAGCCTGTCACCGATATCCGTGCGCTTTATTCCGGCAACAAGGTTGTGTCGCTCCACATACCCGCCACAGCCGAGACACGCGCATCGGTCGGATATGACC
>JAIDKP010000351.1:7154-10710 GCA_029051445.1 Muribaculaceae bacterium
GATATGACCTTGTCACACTCATGCCCAAAGGAGGCATACTCGTCAACACGGCACGCAAGGAGGTGATTGACGAGGAGGGACTTGCAAGAGCGCTCCGCGAACGTACAGACATCAAGTATGTCGCCGACGTGCGTCCCGACACCGCCGCCGCGATGGAGGAGGAGTTCAAAGGCCGCGTTTTCTTCACTCCGAAGAAGATGGGAGCACAGACCTCTGAAGCAAATATCAATGCCGGCATTGCCGCTGCACGACAGATCGTCAGCTACTTTGCCGATGGCGATACCCGCTTCCAGGTCAATAAATAAAACGAAATTCCGAGATATGGGCGACTTGATTGTCGCCCATGTCACTAATTATAATCACGACAGTTATCACATATGCGCATAGACTTCCTGACAGTTTTACCTGAAATGTTTGAATCACCGCTTGCGTGCTCTATAATGAAGCGCGCCGAGCAGAAGGGACTGGTTGAGTATCATGTGCATAATCTCAGAGACTATACTACCGACAAGCACCGCAAGGTCGACGACTATCCCTTTGGGGGAGAGGCGGGTATGGTCATGAAGATAGAGCCTGTCGACCGTTGTCTGTCGGCTCTCAGGGCCGAGCGCGACTACGACGAGATCATCTACACGTCGCCCGACGGAGAGTTGCTCTCGCAGCACATGGCCAATTCAATGTCGATGCTTGGTAACATAGTGATACTCTGCGGACATTACAAGGGTATAGACCACCGCATACGCGAGCATCTTGTCACGCGCGAGATCTCGATAGGCGACTACGTCCTCACTGGCGGCGAGTTGCCAGCTCTTGTCATAGCCGACTCGATCGTGCGCCTTATTCCGGGGGCTATCGGCGACGAGCAGAGCGCGCTTTCCGACTCGTTTCAGGACGACATACTGTCGGCGCCCGTCTACTCCCGTCCGGCTGTCTACAACGGCTGGGAGGTACCGCCCATTCTGCTTTCAGGCCATGAGGCCAAAATAGCCGAATGGAGGCACGAACAGGCTCTCGAACGCACACGACTGCTACGTCCACACCTTCTCGACAAACTCAACGCCGATGATTGATCCAGCACTATACCTCATACCGGTCCCACTTTCCGATGCGACACGTCCGGCCGAGGTGTTGCCGCAGCCGGTGCTCGATATCGTCGGGCAGTTGCGCTATTTTGCGGTGGAGAACCTCCGTAGCGCACGCCGGTTCATAAAGAGTGTCGATCATGGAGCCGACATATCGGCCATGCATTTCGATATACTCGACGAGCATACAGCCCCTGCCGATGTTCCGGCAATGCTGGAGCCGCTGCGCCAAGGCAATCCTGTCGGAGTCATTTCCGAGGCGGGATGTCCGGGTGTCGCCGATCCCGGCGCTCTGCTGGTCGAGGCTGCACGCCGCGAGAATCTCGATGTGCGTCCGCTTGTCGGGCCGTCGAGCATCCTGCTCGGGCTGATGGCCTCCGGTTTCAACGGACAGAACTTTTCGTTCTCAGGCTATCTGCCCATTGAGCCGCAGGCGCGCAAACGCCGGTTCCGGCAGATCACCGAGCGCATACGCAATGAGCGACAGACACAGATTTTCATTGAGACTCCCTACCGCAACAACCGCCTCATAGCCGAGTTGGCCGCGACTCTCCCCGGCGAGATGCGTCTCTGTGTGGCCTGTGAACTCACTGCCCCTGCTCAGGAAGTGCGTCTGATGACACTCGCCAAGTGGCGCAATGCAAAATATGACTTTTCTAAACGTCCGGCGATATTCCTTCTCAGTTGACTGTAAAGATTTTTATATATGGCACGCAATAGACGCCGGTTTGATTCCTATCGTCACCCTGGGCTTTTCGACAAGGTTCAGGACGAACCGGCTGTCGGGCAGAGTGAGCCGCAGCCGGTTATCACCGGAGGGGAGATTCCTTCGGCGGTGCCCCCTCCTTCAGAGTCGGAGTCGCCGCTCGGAGAGCTTGCGCGCCCAAATGCGGTGAGCCGTCTCAGATTCATATCCTTCGGAAGCGGCAGCAGCGGTAACTGTGCCTATATCGGCGATGATCGTTCGGGACTGCTCATCGATGCCGGAGTCGATTCGGCTCATGTGGCCGGCGAGCTGCGCCGTCAGGGTATATCTATGGACAAGGTGCGCGGCATTATCCTGACTCATGACCATGGCGATCATACACGCTATGCCTACAATATCCTGCGCAACAACCGGCACATGGCGCTGTATGCCACGCCGAGGGCTTTCAACGGCATGTTGCGACGCCACAGCGTCTCGCGGCGCATAAAGGATTACCATCATCCGGTCTACAAGGAGATAGCCTTTCACGTCGATAATTTCTCGATCATCCCGTTTGAGGTCATGCACGACGGGACTGACAATGTGGGATTCTATATTTCTTCAGGCGGGGGTGAATTCAGGTTTGTCGTGGTTACAGACCTTGGCGTTGTCTCGGAGCGCGCTCACTTCTATATGTCGCAGGCAACGGCGCTGATGCTTGAGAGCAACTACGATGCCGACATGCTGCGTGAAGGCCATTATCCCGAGTACCTTAAAGCGCGTATTGCTGCCGACAACGGGCATCTCGACAATGCCGACGCTGCCCGATGGCTGCGGGATAACTATACTCCGCAGCTTCGACATATTTTCCTCTGTCATCTGTCGCATGACAACAACACTCCGGAGATTGCGCTTGCTTCGGCTCGTCAGGCGTTGCTCGACGCCGGCGCATCGTCGGTTGGCGACGGCACACTCTCGCTTGAGTCGCGTCAGGCACCGGTACAGCTTGTGGCATTGCCGCGCTTCGATCCGTCGCCTATGTACATCATAAGATACTGATAAACTCAAAATAGCTCGACACTATGAAAATACTTATTATCAACGGTCCGAACCTGAATTTGCTGGGTGTGCGTGAGCCGGGCGTCTATGGCAGCATTTCAATGGATGACTACCTCGAGGCTTTGTGCGCCGACTATAAAGATATTGAGATAGAGTATTTTCAGAGCAATCATGAAGGGGAGATCATCGATCGTCTCCATGAAGTGGGCTTTGACATAGAGTATAAGGGAGTGGCGCTCAATGCCGGAGCCTACACCCATACCTCGCTTGCGGTTGCCGATGCTATCCGTGCTATAGAAATACCTGTGGTTGAGGTGCATATCTCCAATGTGCATTCGCGCGAGGAGATACGCCACCGTTCGCTCATCGCTCCGGCATGCAAGGGGGTCATTGCGGGATTCGGGCTCGATTCATACCGTCTGGCTATCGAGGCCCTCAAGGAGCTCTAAGTATCGGCGCGCTATTTTTTCTGCGTCAAATTTCTCAACCGACAGTCTCAGGTCGCGAGCCGATGGTGCGGTGTCGCCCAGAGCCCATGCAAGGGCGTCGGCAAGCCCTTCTGCATCGCCGGGAGCGGCCAGACGTCCGTTCACGCCGTCGTCTATTATATCGCGCTGTCCGCCGCTGTCGGTGGCGACCGCAACGCAGCCCTGTGCAAGCCCCTCGACGATTGTAGTCGGCAGCATTTCAAAGTGTGAGGTCGGCAGAACCACCTTCGCTTCCCCCATAA